>NZ_JBEYFS010000024.1:0-71443 GCF_040634475.1 Streptomyces sp. NPDC007095 | reverse complement strand
GACGCCTGACGGCTGACGCCTGACGCCTGACGCCTGACGGCTGACGCCTGACGGCTGACGCCTGACGCCTGACGCCTGACTCCTGGCCGCCCGCCCCCGGCTCGCTGAGCGCGAACGCGGCCACCGCGCTGCCGTCCGCGACCCGGGGCAGCCAGCGCTCGCGCTGCGCCCGGGTGCCGTACGCCTGCACCGGATGCGCACCGAGGCCCTGCAGGGCGAGCGCCGTCTCGGCCTCGGTGCAGCCGTGCGCCAAAGACTCCCGCATCAGGCACAGATCGAGCGCACCCGAGGTGAACAGCCGGTCGATCAGCCCGAGCCGGCCCAACTCTGCGACGAGGGCTCGGTTGACGTGACCCGGCTCACCCTTCTCCGCCAGCGGACGCAACCGTTCCCCGGCCAGCGCGCGCAGCTCGGCGCACCAGGCGGTCTGTGCCGGATCGAGCGAGAATGCGGTCATTGCCGGTTCCCTCTCCGCCGTCGGACTGCGGACCCAAGGTTATCGCGAGACGTTGACTGTCGTCACCAACACGATACGCTCCTTGTGCGAGCCGAGAGCACTGAGAGCTGAGCACTGAGAGCCACGAGCTGCGAGCTGAGCGCTGCGAGCCCACCACGACAAGGGGGCGAACCTCCATGGACGGCGACACCCTGGAGCCGACGACCTCGGCCCACGTCGACACCTTCGCCCGCGACCACCTCCCGCCCCCCGAGCAGTGGCCCGAACTCCCCTTCGACCTGCCCGAGCTGCACTACCCCGAACGGCTGAACTGCGCCGCCGAACTCCTCGGCGACAAGCCATCGCAGCGCCCCGCCTTCCGCACGCCGTCCGGCGACCTGTGGACGTACGGGCACCTCCTCGCCCGGGTGGACCGGATCGCCCACGTCCTGACCACCGAACTGGGCGTCGTGCCCGGCAACCGGGTGCTGCTGCGCGGGCCCACCACACCCTGGCTCGCCGCATGCTGGCTGGCGGTCCTGAAGGCGGGCGCGGTCGCCGTCACGGTGCTCGCCCAGCAGCGCCCGCACGAGCTGACCACCATGTGCGCAATCGCCCACGTCACACACGCGCTGTGCGACGTACGGTCCGTCGACGACCTGGCGAAGGCGGAGATCCCGGGGCTGCGGATCACGACGTACGGCGGAGACGCGCCCGACGACCTGCTGCTGCGCATCACGGGCGCCCCGGACGAGCCGTTCACCGCGGTCGACACGGCCGCCGACGACGTCGCGCTGATCGCGTTCACCTCCGGCACCACCGGCCGCCCCAAGGGCTGTGTGCACTTCCACCGCGATGTGCTGGCCATAGCGGACACCTTCTCGAAGCATGTGCTGCGGCCGCGCGAGGACGACGTCTTCACCGGCAGTCCCCCGCTGGGCTTCACGTTCGGGCTCGGCGGTCTCGTCGTCTTCCCGATGCGCGCCGGCGCCTGCTCCCTGCTGCTCGAACAGGCGGGCCCCAAGCAGCTGTTGCCCGCGATCACCGAGCACCGCGTCTCGGTGCTGTTCACCGCGCCGACCGCCTACCGGGCGATGCTGGCGGACCTGGACGAGCACGACACGACCTCGCTGCGGCGCTGTGTGTCCGCGGGCGAGAACCTGCCCGCCGCGACCTGGCGGGACTGGCACAGCCGCACCGGGCTGCGCATCATCAACGGCATCGGCGCCACCGAATTGCTGCACATCTTCATCTCCGCGGCCGACGAGCACATCCGCCCCGGGACGACGGGCGTCCCCGTACCGGGGTGGCAGGCGCGGGTGGTCGACGCCGAGGGGGCGCCGGTGCCGGACGGCGAGCCCGGACTGCTCGCGGTGCGCGGCCCGGTCGGCTGCCGCTATCTCGCCGACCCCCGGCAGCGGGAGTACGTGCGCGGCGGCTGGAACATCACCGGCGACACCTATGTGCGCGACCCCGACGGCTACTTCCGCTATGTCGCCCGCGCCGACGACATGATCGTCTCGGCGGGGTACAACATCGCCGGGCCCGAGGTCGAGGACGCCCTGCTGCGCCATCCGGACGTGGTCGAGACGGCCGTCGTGGGGCGGTCGGACGAGGCACGCGGGCAGGTCGTGGTGGCGTACACGGTCCTCAGGGAGGGGGCGCGCAAGGACGCCGAGGTGCTGCGCGCCTTCCTCAAGTCCGAGCTGGCGCCGTACAAATGCCCCCGCGAGTTCGTCTTCCTGGACTCCCTGCCGCGCACGGCGACGGGAAAGCTGCAACGCTTCCGGCTGCGTACGGACGCTCCGTCGGCGAGCGGGGAGACCCCGTCGTCGCCCGCGCCGGAGGGTGAGTTGTCCACCGGCGGCGGTCCCAAGTGATCTTCGCGCACTAGAGTGATCAACGTGTCAGAGCAGCACGCCCCCCGATCCCTCATCGTCACGTTCTACGGCGCGTACGGCCGTTTCATGCCCGGCCCCGTACCGGTGGCCGAGTTGATCCGGCTCCTCGCCGCGGTCGGCGTCGACGCGCCCTCCGTACGCTCGTCGGTGTCCCGGCTCAAGCGCCGCGGACTGCTCGAACCGGCCCGTACGGCGGCGGGCGGCGCGGGGTACGCGCTGTCGCCGGACGCATGCCAACTGCTGCGGGACGGCGACCGGCGGGTGTACGCGACGGCGCCCCCCGAGGACGAGGGCTGGGTGCTCGCCGTCTTCTCCGTGCCGGAGTCCGAGCGGCAGAAGCGGCACGTACTGCGCTCACGCCTCGCCGGTCTCGGCTTCGGGACAGCGGCCCCCGGCGTCTGGCTCGCCCCCGCGCGACTCTACGAGGAGACCCGGCACACTCTGGCGCGGCTGCGGCTCGACCCTTACGTGGAGCTGTTCCGCGGGGAGCACCTGGGCTTCGCGGCGACGGCGGACGCGGTCGCGCGCTGGTGGGACCTGGCGGCGATCGCCAAGCAGCACGAGGCCTTCCTCGACCAGCACGCGGCCGTGCTGCACGACTGGCGGCGGCGCGCGGACACCCCGCCCGAGGAGGCGTACCGCGACTATCTGCTCGCCCTGGACACCTGGCGCCACCTCCCGTACGCCGACCCGGGGCTGCCCGCCGCGCTGCTGCCCGAGGACTGGCCGGGCGCCCGCTCGGCCGCCGTGTTCCGAGCGCTGCACGAGCGGCTGCGGGACACGGGGGCGAGCTTCACCGAACCCACTGACGTGTGACCTCGGTTACATCATGAGGCGCTAAGGGAACCCTCAGCCTCTTCCGTCCCTCTTCGTATGTTTCTTACCTAGCGTCGGGAGCCGCAGGCCAGGACAGGAAGAGGACCGCACGTATGACCACCACGGCAAGGGCTCAGGGAGTCACTGTCTGGCTCACGGGCCTGCCGAGCGCGGGCAAGACGACCATCGCCCGGATACTCGGTACCCGCCTGAAGGCGGAGGGGCACCGGGTGGAGGTCCTCGACGGCGACGAGATCCGCCGGTTCCTCTCCGCGGGTCTCGGCTTCTCGCGCGAGGACCGCAACACCAACGTGCAGCGCATCGGCCTGGTCGCCGAGGTGCTCGCGCGCAACGGCGTCCTCGCCGTGGTGCCCGTCATCGCCCCGTACGCCGACAGCCGCGACGCCGTCCGGGAGCGGCACGAGGCGAGCGGGACGCCGTACATCGAGGTGCATGTCGCCACCCCTGTCGAGGTGTGCAGCGAGCGCGATGTGAGGGGGCTGTACGCCCGGCAGGCCGCGGGCCGGCTGACCGGGCTCACCGGCGTCGACGACCCCTACGAGCCGCCGCTCGACCCGGCGCTCACGCTGGAGACGCATCTGCTGACCCCGGAGGAGTCCGCGGACTCGGTGCACGCGGTGCTCGCGGCGAGGGGGCTCGTGTGACCTCCGCGACCGTCGAACAGACTACGCGGGCCGGTTGGTGTCCGGGACGCTGCGGGTCGGGGACCGGGTCACCGTCCACCCCTCCGGTGAGACCTCCGAGATCGTCGGCATCGACGTACTCGGCAGGGACGCCGGCCTCGCGTACGCGCCGCAGTCGCTGACCCTGCTCCTGGCCGGCCGGCGCGATGTCTCACGCGGCGACACGATCACCGCCGGACCGGACGCGCCCGCGCTCACACAGGACGTCAGGGCGGCCGTCTGCCACCTGGCCGACCGGGCGCTCAAGGTCGGCGACCGGGGGCCGGTCAAGCACACGACGCGGACCATGAAGGCGATCGTCAAGGACCTCGGCGGGGCGGGCGAGTTGACCGCGAACGACCTCGGCCGGATCACCCTGCGCACCGCCGGGCCGCTCGCGCTCGACGACTAGGCGGACGTACGCCGCACCGGCGCGTTCCTCCTCGTCGACCCGGCGGACGGCTCGACACCGACGGCGGGCATGGCCGACCTCTCCGCCCAGGACGCCCGGGACCGCCCTTCGGCCGCCCTCAAGTCCCCAGTGAAAGCCGGGGCTTGGGGGCGTCGGTACGTCCGGTCTGCGGGCGGCGGCTGCCCGCGCGGTAGGGCTTGGGCCAGGTGACGCCCGGACCCTCGTACCCCTGCTCGGCCGCCGCGTGCAGCGTCCAGTGCGGGTCGTAGAGATGCGGCCGGGCGAGTGCGCAAAGGTCCGTACGCCCGGCCAGGATCAGGGAGTTGACGTCGTCCCAGGAGGAGATCGCGCCGACGGCGATCACGGGGAGGCCGGTCTCGTGGCGGATCCGGTCGGCGAACGGGGTCTGGTACGAGCGGCCGTACTCGGGCTGTTCGTCGGCGACCACCTGCCCGGTCGACACATCGACCGCGTCGGCGCCGTGCGCGGCGAAGGCCCGGGCGATCGCCACGCCCTCGTCCCCGGTGTTGCCGCCCTCGGCCCAGTCGGTGGCGGAGATGCGGACGGTCATGGGCTGCTCCTCCGGCCACACGGCCCGTACGGCGTCGAAGACCTCCAGCGGGAAGCGCAGTCTGCGTTCCAGCGAGCCGCCGTAGGCGTCGGTGCGCCGGTTGGTGAGCGGTGAGAGGAAGCCGGAGAGCAGGTAGCCGTGGGCGCAGTGCAGTTCGAGGAGGTCGAAGCCGCAGCGGGCGGCACGCCATGCGGCTGCGGCGAACTGCTCGCGGATGTCGGTGAGCTGGGCGCGGGACAGCTGCCGGGGGGTCTGGCTGCGCGGTCCGTACGGGATGGGGGAGGCGGCCACGAGCGGCCAGTTGCCCTCCTCCAGGGGCTCGTCGATGCCCTCCCACATCAGCTTCGTGGAACCCTTGCGGCCGGAGTGGCCGAGCTGGACGCCGATCGCGGTGCCGGGTGCCTGGGCGTGCACGAAGCGGATGATCCGCCGCCAGGACTCGGCCTGCCGGTGTGAGTAGAGGCCCGTGCAGCCGGGTGTGATGCGGCCCTCGGCGCTCACGCACACCATCTCGGTCATCACCAGGCCCGCGCCGCCGAGCGCCCGTGCGCCCAGGTGGACGAGGTGGAAGTCGCCGGGGACGCCGTCCACGGCCGCGTACATGTCCATCGGTGAGACCACGACCCGGTTGCGCAGGGTCAGACCGCGCAGCCGGAACGGGGTGAACATCGGCGGTGTGCCGGGCGGGCAGCCGAACTCGCGCTCGGCCGCCGCCGTGAAGTGCGCGTCGCGCAGCCTCAGGTTGTCGTGCGTGACACGGCGGCTGCGGGTGAGGAGGTTGAAGGCGAACTGGCGGGCGGGCTGGTGGAGATACAGCCCCAGGTTCTCGAACCACTCCAGGCTGGCCCGCGCGGCCCGCTGGGTGGACGCGACGACAGGACGCCGCTCCTCCTCGTACGCGGCGAGTGCCTCGTCGAGGGTGGGCCGCTCCTCCAGGCAGGCGGCCAGCGCGAGCGCGTCCTCGACGGCGAGCTTGGTGCCGGAGCCGATGGAGAAGTGGGCGGTGTGTGCGGCGTCGCCGAGGAGGACCAGATTGCCGTGGGACCAGCGGTCGTTGACCACCGTGCGGAAGGTGGTCCACATCGACTTGTTGGACCGCAGCTGCCGCCCGCCGAGCGCGTCGGTGAAGATCTTGCCGCAGGCCTCGACGGACTCCTGCTCGTCGAGGTCCGCGAAACCGGCCGCCCGCCACACCTCTTCGCGCATCTCGACGATGACGGTGGAGGCGCCGAATTGATTCTGTGGCCCGGAGGGCCTCGTTGAGGGGTGGTGGTCGGGCGACGGGCGGGAGTACGGGTAGCCGTGCAGCTGCATCACGCCGTGTTCGGTCTCGGCGATCTCGAAGCGGAAGGAGTCGAAGGCGAAGTCGGCGGCGAGCCAGATGTAACGGCACCGGTGCTCCTCGACCGACGGTCCGAACACCTGCGCGTATGCCGCCCGGGTCGGGCTGTGCACCCCGTCGGCGGCGACGACCAGGTCGTACGCCGTCATCAGCTCGGCGACCGGCGGGGCCTCGGCCCGGAAGCGCAGCTCGACGCCGAGCGAGCGGCAGCGCTCGTGCAAGATCTCCAGGAGTCGGCGCCGGCCGAGCGCCGCGAAGCCGTGGCCTCCGGAGGTGCTGCGCACGCCCCGGTGCACGATGTCGATGTCGTCCCAGCGCACGAACTCGTCCTGGAGCGCCGCGTACACGACCGGGTCGGCGTGCTCGATCCCGCCGAGCGTCTCGTCGGAGAGCACGACACCGAAGCCGAAGGTGTCGTCGGGGGCGTTGCGCTCCCAGACGGTGACCTCGCGGCCCGGGTCGAGGCGTTTGAGGAGCGCGGCGGCGTACAGCCCGCCGGGGCCGCCGCCGATGACGGCGACACGCACAGACGGGCACGTCCGCGTCGCCACGGCTATCGCCCCCGCCACTTCGGCGCGCGCTTCTGCGTGAACGCCGCATGGAACTCGGCGTAGTCCTCGCCGGTCATCAGAAGGGCCTGGGTCGAGGCGTCGAGCTCGACGGAGGCGGCGAGGGGCATGTCCAGTTCGGCGGTGAGCAGGGCCTTGGTCTGGGCGTACGCGAGGGCCGGGCCCTCGGCCAGGCGACGGGCCAGCCGCTGGGCGGCCTCGTCCGCGCTGCCCTCGTCGGCCAGCTCACTGATCAGGCCGATCCGCTCGGCCTCGGGCGCGCGCACCGGTTCGCCGAGCATCAGCAGCCGGGTCGCGTGGCCGAGCCCGACGACCCTGGGCAGCAGATAGGCGGCACCCATGTCGCCGCCGGACAGTCCGACGCGGGTGAAGAGGAAGGCGAACCGGGCGCTCGGATCGGCCACCCGGAAGTCGGCGGCCAGGGCGAGAACGGCTCCGGCGCCCGCCGCGACCCCGTGCACCGCCGCGATCACCGGGAACGGGCACTCCCGTACGGCCCGCACGACCTGCCCGGTCATCCGGTTGAAGTCGAGGAGCTGGGCGGTGTCCATGGACAGGGTCGCGCCGATGATCTCGTCGACATCGCCGCCGGAGCAGAAACCGCGCCCCTCCCCCGCCAGCACCAGCGCCCGCACCGACCGCTCACGGGAGAGCTCGGCGAGCAGATCACGCAGGTCGGCGTAGGCGCCGAAGGTGAGGGCGTTGAGTTTCTCGGGGCGGGCCAGGGTGACCGTGGCGACCCCGTCGGTGACCTCGCACTTCAGGTGCTGCCAGTCGCAGGTGCGGGCGGCGGAGCCGGTGAAGGGACTCATGACGGGCGGCCTCCTCGGACGGGGGCGGCGGTCCGCGCCCCAGGGCGCTGGACAGCGGTCGTCGTTACTCCACGAAGTTATCACCAGTCTGTGACTGTCGTCACGACCACGCAATAACCCGGTCGTGAAGTGACCGTTTCCCGTCACCGAGTCACGGGTTCTCGATAGCCCGGTAACGGCGGGAGCACCTCGCGGGAGACGGGGCGTTGAGCCGGGTACGGGGCCTCATGCCGAGCCGAACGTCCTGGGAGGGCGCCCACCGAATGTCCTGGAAAGCGCCCGCCTGAAGCCTCCGTCCGGCCGCGCCGTACCATTCCTCACATTGAAAGCAGGACAGCCTGCTCCATGAACGGACCCACCTTGCACGACACCCCCGCCCCAGCCTCCTGGCGCATCGCGCTGCCGCACACCTCCGCGGCCGTGCCGGTCGCCCGTGCCCTGGTCCGCACGGCGCTGGCCGAGCTGAAGCACGCGGCCGACAGCGACACCGCGGAACTGCTCACCGCGGAGCTGGTCGCCAACGCCGTGGAGCACACCTCGGGGGACGGTCCCATAGAGCTGGTCGTGGAACTGATGCCGACCGGCTGTCAGGTCGAGGTGCACGACACGGACCCGGCGCCGCCCGGCAACCTCACGGTCCCGGAGCCGCCCGGTGAGCCCGACCCCTGGCAGGAGCACGGGCGCGGCCTCCTCCTGATCCGCACCCTCAGCTCCTCCTGTGGTCACCGGCCCACCGGCTCCGGCAAGGCGGTCTGGTTCAGACTGCCTGTGGTGCCCGCTCAGCGGCGTCCGGCGTGACCCCGGCGCCGGGAACGGCCCCGGGAGCGGGCCCGGCCGCGGCCAGCCGGGAGCTGCGGCGCCCGTAGAGCACGTACACGAGGAAGCCGGCCGCCAGGAAGCACACGAACTGGATCCAGGTCGTCCAGCCCGTCTCGTACATCAGATACAGACAGAAGCCGATGCCGAGCAGCGGCACCGCGGGATAGAGCGGCACCCGGAACGTCCTGGCGAGACCGGGTTCCCGGCGCCGCAGCGCGATCACCGCGACATTGACGGCGGCCATGGTGGCGAGCGTGCCGATCGTCGTCAGGTTGACGACGGCGTCCAGCGGGGCGAAGGCCGCCGGGACGGCGAAGACGATCGCGACGATCAGGGTTCCCGCGACCGGTGTCGAGGTCCTCGGCGAGATCTTCTCGAAGACGCGCGGCACGAGCCCGTCGCGGGACATGGACATGAGGATGCGGGTCTGTCCGTACATCACCGCGAGCACGACCGAGGCGATGGCGACGACCGCTCCGAACGCGACGACCCCGGCGCCGGCCGTGGAGCCGGTGACCACGTTGACGACGTACGACAGCGCGGCGGGCCGCCCGGCGACCGCGTCGCCGCCGACGGCGCCGATCGCCGCGAGAGCCACCGCGCAGTACAGCAGGGTGACCAGACCGATGCAGACCAGAATGGCGATCGGGATGTTGCGGCGGGGGTCCTTGGCCTCCTCGCCGGCCGTGGTGATCGCGTCGAAGCCGATGTACGAGAAGAAGGCCGCCGTGGTGCCCGCGCCGATCCCGCCGAGCCCGGCCGGGGAGAACGGCGTGAGGTTGCCGTGCTTGAAGGCGCTGAACCCGATCGCGGAGAAGGCGACGAGCACGACGAGCTTCAGCACGGCCATGGCCGCGGTCGCCCGGGCACTCTCGCGCACCCCGCGGATCAGCAGGACCGAGGCCAGCGCGATCACGATGACCGCGGGAAGGTTGACGATCCCGCCGTCGGACGGGCCGGCCGAGAGCGCGGCGGGCAGCTGCACGCCCGTGAGGCTGCGCAGCAGTTCGTTGACGTACTGGCTCCAGCCGACCGCCACGGCCGACACGGAGACGCCGTACTCCAGGAGCAGACACCAGCCGACGAGGAAGGCCGTGCCCTCGCCCAGTCCCGCGTAGGCGAAGGAGTACGAGGATCCGGAGACCGGGATCGCGCCGCCGAGTTCGGCGAAGGAGAACGCGGTGAAGACGCAGGTGATCGCCGCGAGGATGAACGACACGACCACGGCGGGTCCGGCCTGCGCGACCGAGTCGGAGAGTCCGACGAAGATTCCGGTGCCGACAATCGCACCGACGCCGAAGCAGATGAGCTGGAAGAGGCCCATGGTCCGCTTGAGGCCATGGCCTTCGCGGTCGGCGCCTGATTCGGCCATCAGCAGCTGGGGGGACTTGATGCGTGGAGCGGACATACGGGTGGTGCTCATTTCCGGTGGTGCGGGGGCGACGGGGTCGGTCGCGCGGCGGTCGCGGAAGGGGTGGCTCCGGACCGCCGGTCAGGATAAGGCCTGCGGAGACCTCCGTCAGGCCAGGACCTCGGGGATTCCTGGTCGGCCCAGGGTGGCGACCATGATCGCCTTGATGGTGTGCAGGCGGTTCTCGGCCTCGTCGAAGACGACCGAGTGCGCCGACTCGAACACCTCGTCGGTGACCTCCAGCGAGTCGAGGCCGTGGGTCTCGTGGATCTCGCGGCCGACCTTGGTGCCCAGGTCGTGGAAGGCCGGCAGGCAGTGCAGGAACTTCACGTCCGGGTTGCCGGTGGCGCGCAGCACGTCCATGGTCACGGCGTACGGGGACAGCGCGGCGATGCGCTCGTCCCACACCTCCTTGGGCTCGCCCATCGAGACCCAGACGTCGGTGGCGACGAAGTCGGCGCCGTGGACGCCCTCGCCGAGGTGCTCGGTGAGGGTGATGCGTCCGCCGTTGCTCTCGGCGAGCTTGCGGGCCCGGGCGACGATCTCGTCGGATGGCCAGTAGGCCCCCGGGGCGACGATCCGGACGTCCATGCCGAGGAGCGCGCCGGTGACCAGATAGGAGTTGCCCATGTTGAAACGGGCGTCACCCAGGTAGGCGAAGGCGATCTCACCGAGCGGCTTGTCGCAGTGCTCGGTCATGGTGAGCACGTCGGCGAGCATCTGGGTGGGGTGCCAGTCGTCGGTCAGACCGTTGTAGACGGGCACCGAGGCGTACGCGGCCAGCTCCTCGACGGAGGCCTGGCTGTCACCCCGGTACTCGATCGCGTCGAACATCCGGCCGAGCACACGCGCGGTGTCCTTCACGGACTCCTTGTGGCCTATCTGCGAACCGGAGGGGTCCAGGTACGTCGTCGAGGCGCCCTGGTCCGCGGCGGCGACCTCGAACGCGCAGCGTGTACGGGTCGAGGTCTTCTCGAAGATCAGCGCGATGTTCCTGCCCCGCAGGTACTGCGTCTCGGCCCCGGCCTTCTTGGCCGCCTTGAGCTCGTCGGCCAGCTCGATCAGACCGCGGAACTCCTCCTCGGTGAAGTCCAGCTCCTTGAGGAAGTGGCGTCCGGCGAGGGCGGTCGGGACTGTCGCCATGGGGGCGCTCCAGAGGTACGGGGACGGCGCGAACAAGGGAACGAATGGAAGTCTATACGATCGCTTACATTTCTATACGGTACTTCCCGGGTGACCTCGCGACCAGCACCCCTCCAGGGGCGCGGGACCACCCCATCGTGCGGCTCCGCCGCGTGGGCGCGCCCAGCCGCGCACAACCCGCACCCCGCGCATCAAGCCCCCACCCCATCCCTCTCCACCGGACAGCTCATGCACCGAGGCCCCCCCCGCCCCCGCCCCAGCTCACTCCCCGGAATCTCGATCACCTCAATACCCTGCTTCCGCAGATGCGTATTGGTGGTCACGTTCCGCTCATAAGCGACGACGACCCCAGGCTCCACCGCGAGGACATTGCACCCGTCGTCCCACTGCTCCCGCTCCGCCGCATGCACATCCTGCGTCGCGGTCAGCACCCGGATCTCGCTCAGCCCCAGCGCCGCCGCGATCGCCCGGTGCATGTGCTCCGGCGGATGGTCGGTGACCTTCAGCTCCTTGTCCCCCGAGCCCGGTTCGATGGTGTACGAGCGGAGCATGCCGAGCCCCGCGTACTGGGTGAAGGTGTCGCCGTCGACCATCGTCATCACGGTGTCGAGGTGCATGAGGGCCCGCCGCTTGGGCATGTCGAGCGCCACGATCGTACGGGCCGACCCGGCGGCGAAGAGCTTGTGCGCGAGCATCTCGACGGCCTGCGGTGTCGTGCGCTCACTCATGCCGATGAGCACCGCACCGTTGCCGATGACGAGCACGTCACCGCCCTCGATGGTGGACGGGTAGTCCGCCTGCCCCTCCGACCAGAGATTGAAGCCCTCCTCGCGGAAGAGCGGATGGTGCCGGTAGATCGCCTCGAAGTGCACGGTCTCCCGCTGCCGCGCGGGCCAGCGCATGGCGTTGATGGAGACCCCGTCGTAGATCCAGGCGGAAGTGTCCCGGGTGAAGAGGTGATTGGGGAGCGGGCCGAGGAGGAAGTCGTCGAGGTCCATGACATGGAAGCGCACGGAGGTCGGCTCCAGGTGCGCGTCCAGGAACTCCCGCTTGGTCATCCCGCCGACCAGCGCGGCCGCCAGTTCCGGGGCGGGCAGGGTCTCGAAGGCCGCCCGGAGGTGGTCGGTGGCGAGCGGCCCGTACTCCTTCTCGTCGAAAACCCGGTCCAGGACGAGCGATCTGGCCGCCGGGATCTCCAGGGCCTCGGTGAGCAGGTCACCGAAGAGATGGACGGTGACCCCGCGGTCGCGCAACACGTCCGCGAACCCGTCGTGCTCCGCCCGGGCCCGGCGCACCCACAGCACGTCATCGAAGAGCAGCGCGTCCTTGTTGCTGGGGGTGAGCCTCTTGAGCTCGAGGTCGGGTCTGTGCAGGATGACGCGGCGCAGCCGCCCGGCCTCGGAGTCGACGTGGAATCCCATGCCTCCATCCTGACCATCCGGACGCCTGTTCACCCGTGGATCGACGGGAGACGGGCGAGTTGATTTCGTCCCCTTGACGATAAGGGTGCCCCTTCGTTATCGTCACTGCGACGACAAAAGCGCATCACAGCGGGTCGCCGGGATCGCCCGGCGACGAGGGGGTACCCATGGCCGACATCACCCGGCGTCTCGGCTGGCGCCATCTGCGCGGGGCGCCGACCGCCCATGTCCGGCACCACCGGTCGGGCCGGCTGGTGCACGACGGCCCCGGACTCAGCTTCTGGTACCGCTCCCTGACCGCCACGCTCTCCGAAGTCCCCGTTGACGACCGCGAGTTGGCGATGACCTTCCACGCCCGTACGTCCGACTTCCAGGACGTCGCGGTGCAGGCGACCGTCACCTACCGGATCGTCGATCCCGGGGTCGCGGCCGCACGGCTCGACTTCTCCGTCGACCCCGACACCGGCTCCTGGCGCGGCGCGCCCCTCGAACAGCTGAGCTCGCTGCTGACCGAGACGGCCCAGCAGCACGCGCTGGACGTACTGGCCCGTACGTCGCTGGCGGCGGCCCTGGTGGACGGCGTCGCGTCGGTACGGGAGCGGATCACGGGCGGGCTCGCCGCCGAACCCCGGCTGCCCGCCACGGGGATCGAGGTGGTGGCCGTACGGGTCGTCGCGTTGCGCCCGGAACCCGAGGTGGAGCGGGCGCTGCGCACTCCCGCCCGCGAGCAGATCCAGCAGGAGGCGGACAAGGCGACGTACGAACGCCGGGCCGTCGCCGTCGAGCGGGAGCGGGCGATCGCCGAGAACGAGCTCGCCAGTCAGATCGAACTCGCCCGGCGCGAGGAGCAGTTGGTCGACCAGCGCGGCACCAACGCGCGGCGCGAGGCGGAGGAGCACGCGGCGGCGGACGCCGTGCGGGCCGGGGCGGAGGCGGCGCGGACCGTGCGGCTCGCGGAGGCGGAGGGCATCCGGACGGTACAGCTCGCCAAGGCCGAGGCCACGGCCGCGCGCGAGGTCGGCGAGGCGCGGGCCGCGGCGCAGGCCGCCTGGCTGAGGGTCCACGGGGACGTGGACGTCGCCACGCTGCACGCCCTGACGGGCACGCGGCTCGCCGAGAACCTGCCGCGTATCGACAGTGTCACGGTGTCGCCGGACGTCCTGACGGGCCTGCTCGCGCGGTTGGGCAACGGGGCCGCCGGGGGGCCGGAGCTGTGAGTCTCGCGCCCCGGGTCGTCCTCGTCCATCGCACCACGGAGTACGAGGAACTGGTGGCCCGGCACGGGACGCACGGGCAGGCGGCGTTCTTCCTCTCCTCCAGGGGGCGGGACGTCGAGGAGGTGGCCCAGCGGCACCGCAGAGCGCGGGAGGCGCTGGCGGAGGTGGTGTCGGCGGTGCCGCTGACCTGGCGTCAGGCGCGCGTCGAGCGGGGCGACCTGGACCGCTTCCTCTTCGCTCCAAAGGACGTGGTGGTCGTGGTCGGGCAGGACGGGTTGGTGGCAAACGTGGCCAAGTACCTGACCGGTCAGCCGGTGGTGGGGATCGACACCGACCCCGGACGAAACCCGGGGGTGCTCGTGCGGCACCGGCCGCGCGACGCGGGCGCGCTGCTCGCCTCGGCGCGCGGCGGCCGGGCCGACGAGCTGACCATGGTCGAGGCGGTCGCGGACGACACGCAGCGGCTCCTCGCACTCAACGAGATCTATCTCGGAACAGCGAGCCATCAGACGGCCCGCTATCGGCTGGGGCTCGACGAGTACGAGGGTGCCGTCGAGCCCCAGGCCTCCTCCGGGGTCCTGATCGGCACCGGGACCGGCGCCAGCGGCTGGCTCCGTTCGGTCTGGCAGGAGCGGGGCGGTGAGCTGCCGCTGCCCGGGCCCGCGGAGG
The DNA here is from genome assembly GCF_040634475.1 of Streptomyces sp. NPDC007095. Classification (NCBI taxonomy): domain Bacteria; kingdom Bacillati; phylum Actinomycetota; class Actinomycetes; order Kitasatosporales; family Streptomycetaceae; genus Streptomyces; species Streptomyces sp. NPDC007095. Next base: position 57,221 of record NZ_JBEYFS010000024.1, on the reverse strand, counting down.
AACGCCTGCTCTGGTTCGTCCGCGAGGCCTGGCCGTCGCCGGCCACCGGCACGTCCCTCGTCTCCGGCACCCTCACCGCCTCCGCCCGCCTCTCCCTCACCGTCGAGTCCGACCGCCTCATCGCGTTCGGGGACGGCATGGAGGGCGATGCGGTGGAATTGGTGTGGGGGCAGACGGTACGGGTGGGGGTGGCGGGGGTGAGGTTGCGTCTGGTGGGCTGAATCCTTCAGGGGCGCGGGGAACTGCGCGACCAGCCCCCACCCATCCGCAGCCGAAGAAGGCACCCGGGGGTGCGGGGGCGAAGCCCCCGGGTTCGGGATGGGACGGGTAGGGGCGGCGGGGGCGAAGAACGCTACAGACGTGGGTCCACCGGTTCGGACTCCAGCGCCAGCACCCCGAACACCGCCTCATGCACCCGCCACAAGGGCTCCCCCTCCGCCAGCCGGTCCAACGCCTCCAACCCGAGCGCGTACTCCCGAAGCGCAAGCGACCGCTTGTGGTTCAGGAACCGCCCCCGCAGCCGGGCGAGGTTCTCAGGACGCGTGTACTCCGGACCGTAGATGATCCGCAGATACTCGCGGCCCCGGCACTTGATGCCGGGCTGGACAAGACGTCCCTGCCCGCCCCGCACCACCGCACCGACCGGCTTGACGACCATGCCCTCACCCCCACGCCCGGTCATCTCCAGCCACCAGTCCACCCCGCCCCGTACGGACTCCGTGTCCCCGGTGTCCACGAACAACCGCCGAGTCGTCTGCAGCAGCCCGCTCCCGTCGTGCTCGACCAGCCGGTCGATGAGCGAGAGCTGCTCGTCGTGCGGCACCGCTGCGAGACTGCGGCCCTGGACGGCAAGGATCTGGAAGGGAGCCAGCCGCACCCCCTCCAGCCCGTCCGTCGGCCAGCAGTAGCGCCGGTACGCCTCGGTGAACGCGGCCGCGTCGGCGGCCCGCTCCCGCTGCCTGCCGAGCAGCTCCCGGACGTCGACCCCACGCTCCGCGGCCCCTTCGAGCGCGGCCAGCGCCCCCGGGAACGCGGCCCCGGCCGCGGCACCGACCGCCGCGTACTGGCTGCGCAGCAACCCGGACGCCTTGAGCGACCACGGCATCAACTCGGCGTCGAGCAGCAGCCAGTCCGTGCCCAGTTCCTCCCACAGACCGGCCGCCGTCACGGCTTCCCGCAGTCGCCCGAGGATCTCCTCGGTGACGGCGGAGTCGTCGAAGAAGGGCCGGCCGGTACGGGTGTACAGCGCCCCCGTGGGCCCCTCCGCGACGCCGAACCGCTCCCGCGCCACCCCCGCGTCCCGGCAGACCAGCGCCACCGCCCGCGACCCCATGTGCTTCTCCTCGCACACGACGCGGGCGACGCCGTCCTCCTTGTACTGGGCGAAGGCCTCGGTGGGGTGTTCGAGGTAGCCCTCCACCTGGGAGGTAGCCGTGGGCGCCATCGTCGGAGGGAGGTAGGGCAGCAGGCGCGGGTCGACCGCGAACCGGCTCATGACCTCGAGGGCCGCCGCCGCGTTCTCCTCGCGCACCGCCACCCGCCCGGCGTACCGCGTCTCGACGGCCCGCCGTCCGTGCACGTCGGCGAGGTCCAGCGGACGGCCCTCGTGGCCGCCGGGCGCCTCGGAGACCAGCGGCTTCGCCGGCTCGTACCAGACCCGTTCGGCCGGCACGTCGACGAGCTCGCGCTCCGGCCAGCGCAGCGCGGTGAGCTTGCCGCCGAACACCGCACCGGTGTCGAGGCAGATGGTGTTGTTCAGCCAGGTGGCCGTGGGGACCGGGGTGTGACCGTAGACGACGGCTGCCCGGCCCCGGTAGTCCTCCGCCCAGGGGTAGCGCACCGGCAGGCCGAACTCGTCCGTCTCCCCGGTCGTGTCGCCGTACAGCGCGTGCGAGCGCACCCGGCCCGACGTACGGCCGTGGTACTTCTCGGGCAGTCCGGCGTGGCAGACGACCAGCCGTCCGCCGTCCAGGACGTAGTGACTGACCAGCCCGTCGACGAACTCCCGCACCCGCGCGCTGAATTCCTCGCTCTCGCCGTCCAGCTGCTCGATGGTCTCGGCCAGCCCGTGGGAGTGCTGGACCTTGCGGCCCTTGAGGTAACGGCCGAGCTTGTTCTCGTGGTTGCCCGGCACGCACAGCGCGTCGCCTGCCGCGACCATGGACATCACGCGGCGCAGAACTCCGGGGGTGTCCGGGCCGCGGTCGACGAGGTCGCCGACGAAGACGGCCGTACGGCCCTCCGGGTGCGCGCCGTCGGCGTAACCGAGCTTGCCGAGCAGGGTCTCCAGTTCCGAGGCGCAGCCGTGGATGTCACCGATGATGTCGAAGGGGCCGGTGAGGTGGGTCAGGTCGTTGAACCGCTTCTCCGTCCGCACCTCGGCGCTCTCGATCTCCGCCACACCCCGCAGGACGTGCACCTTGCGGAATCCCTCGCGCTCCAAGTGCCGCAGGGACCGGCGGAGTTCGCGGATGTGGCGCTGGATGACACGGCGCGGCATGTCGGCACGGTCGGTGCGGGAGGCGTTGCGTTCGGCGCACACCTCCTCCGGCACGTCGAGCACGATCGCGATGGGCAGCACGTCGTGCTTCTTGGCGAGTTCGATCAGCTGGCGGCGGCTCTCCTGCTGGACGTTCGTGGCGTCCACGACGGTGCGCCGGCCCGCCGCGAGCCGCTTGCCCGCGATGTAGTGGAGGACGTCGAAGGCGTCGCCGCTGGCGCTCTGGTCGTTCTCGTCGTCGGCGACCAGGCCGCGGCAGAAGTCGCTGGAGATGACCTCGGTCGGTTTGAAGTGCCGGTGGGCGAAGGTGGACTTGCCGGAGCCGGACGCGCCGATCAGGACGACGAGGGAGAGGTCGGTGACGGGCAGGGTGCGCCCCTGGGTGGTGTCGTTGCCGGTCATGCGGCCTTCTCCTCCTTCGTGGTGGTCGGGGTGGCGGTGGCGAGGGTGAAGACGGCCATCTGGGTCGGCGGACCGACCTCCGGGTCGTCGGGGCCGACGGGCGTGAACTCCACCTCGTATCCGTGCCGCGCGGCCACCTGGTGGGCCCAGGTCCGGAACTCCTCCCGGGTCCACTCGAACCGGTGGTCGCCATGGCGGGAGTGTCCGGCCGGGAGGGTCTCCCAGCGGACGTTGTACTCGACGTTCGGCGTCGTCACCAGGACCGTACGCGGCCGGGCAGAGCCGAAGACGGCGTACTCCAGGGCGGGCAGCCGGGGCAGGTCGAGGTGCTCGACGACCTCGCTGAGCACGGCGGCGTCGTACCCCTTGAGACGCTTGTCGGTGTACGCGAGTGAGCCCTGCATGAGCCGCACTCGGGCGGCCTGCCGCTCGCCCATCCGGTCCAGCTTGAGCCGCCGCGAGGCGATGGTGAGCGCGCGCATCGACACATCGACACCGACGATCTCGGTGAACCGCACGTCCTTGAGCAGCGCCTGCACCAACTGACCCTGACCGCAGCCGAGGTCGAGCACGCGGGCCGCGCCGGACGTGTGCAGCGCGGCGAGGATCGCGTCCCGGCGCTGCACGGCGAGCGGGATCGGCTTCTCCTCCGTGTCCGCCCCTTCGTCGACCGCGTTGTCGATCTCCTCGACCTCGGCGTCGTCGGCCTCGGCGAGCCGTACGAGCTCCAGCCGCTCCATCGCCTCCCGCGTCAGCGACCAGCGGCGCGAGAGGTACCGGCCGGCGATCAGCTTCTGCTCGGGGTGGTCCGGCAGCCAGCCCTCGCCCGCCCGCAGCAGCTTGTCGACCTCGTCGGACGACACCCAGTAGTGCTTGGCGTCGTCGAGCACCGGAAGCAGCACGTAGAGGTGGCGCAGGGCTTCGGCGAGCGTCAGGCCCGATGCCTCCAGTTCCAGGCGTACATAGCGGGAGTCGCCCCACTCGGGGAACTTCGCGTCCAGCGCCACGGCCCCGACCGCCACCGTCCACCCGAGCGGCTCGAACAGCTTGCGTACGAGGTCGGCGCCGCCCCTGGCGGGAAGCGCGGGTACCTCGATCCGGAGTGGCAGCGGCCGGGCGGGCAGGTCCGGCTTCGCGGCGCACTGGCCCTTCATCGCGCTGGAGAAGACCGCGCTCAGCGCCACGGCGAGCAGGGACGAGGCGGCGTACGGGCGGTCGTTGACGTACTGCGCGAGCGCGGCGTCGGGTGCGCCGCCGCGGCCCTTGCCCTTGCCGCGCCGGACCAGCGCCACCGCGTCGACCTCCAGCAACAGCGCGGCCGTGCACCGCTCGGCGGACGCCTCGGGGTAGAGGACGTGCGCCGTGCCGTAGGAGGTCGAGAACACCTGCGCCTTGTCGGGATGCTTGTGCAGCAGGAAGCCGAGGTCGGTGGCGGGGCGCTCTGGGGTACCGGTGGTACTGATCGTCAGGAACACTGGAATCTGCCTCGAAACGTCTTCTGAGCTGTGAATACCTCACATGCGCCGAGCGCCGGTGAACCACAGCGGGGGGAGAGCGCGCCGGGGGATCACTGCTCCCGGCCTGTCGTCGGCGCGCCCGCCCCAACGTATAGCGAACGCCCCTGGGGGACCCGAGAATTTTCCCGCCGAGCTCCGTGGCAGCGGTTCCGGCTGGGTCGGCTGATGTGACCGGTGCATGATGGATGCATGGATCTTCGAGTCTTCACAGAACCGCAGCAGGGAGCGACCTACGAGACGCTGCTCCGCGTCGCCAAGGCCGCCGAAGACCTCAACTACGGAGCCTTCTTCCGTTCTGACCATTACCTGCACATGGGATCCGTCGACGGGCTCCCCGGGCCCACCGACGCCTGGATCACGCTGGCCGGCCTCGCCCGCGAGACGAACCGGATCCGCCTCGGCACGCTCATGACGGCCGGTACCTTCCGCCTCCCCGGCGTCCTCGCCATCCAGGTCGCGCAGGTCGACCAGATGTCGGGCGGGCGGGTGGAACTCGGTCTGGGCTCCGGCTGGTACGAGGCCGAGCACGAGGCGTACGGGATTCCGTTCCCCAAGGAGAAGTTCGGGCGGCTGGAGGAACAACTCGCCGTCATCACGGGCCTGTGGGAGACGCCCGTGGGTGAACGGTTCACCTATGAGGGGAAGTACTACCAGCTCAAGGACTCCCCCGCGCTTCCCAAGCCCGCGCAGCCCAAGGTGCCGGTCCTGATCGGCGGGCACGGTGCCAAGCGGACGCCCGAGCTGACGGCGCGGTACGCCGACGAGTTCAACATTCCTTTCGCCTCCCTCGGGGACACGGAGCAGCAGTTCCAGCGGGTGCGGGCGGCGGCCGAGCGGGCCGGGCGCAAGGGGGACGACCTTGTGTACTCGAACGCGCTCGTCGCCTGTGTCGGCAGGAACGACGCCGAGGTGAAGCGGCGTGCGGACGCCATCGGTCGGGACGTCGACGAGCTCAAGGCGAACGGGCTCGCGGGCTCCCCGACGGAGGTCGTCGAGAGGATCGCCCAGTATCAGGCCGTCGGGTCGCAGCGCATGTACATGCAGATGCTGGACCTCGATGACCTGGACCACCTGGAGTTGATCGCCGCGGAGGTCATGCCGCAGCTCGGCTGAGGTCGCGTTCCTCTGGCCCCGGCGGGCGAAATCCGTCGCCCCCTTGTGCGGCGCGGGTTCGTGGCAGTGACGCGGGTAGGTGGTGATCGTCGGGCTCGGGCGGAGCCGGGCGCCCGGCTCATGGCGGCGCCCCACCTGGGGGCTCCGCCCCGTCAGGGGCGCGGGGAACTGCGCGCCCGGCCCCCGCCTACCCCGTCGCCCACCCCCGCTCCACCACCCCCTGATCCCGCGCCGCCAGCCGTCTCAGCATCTCCAGGACCCGGTCCCGGGACTCGTCCGCCGCGTCGATCGCCTCCATGCACTGCCAGTACGTCCCCTGTTCGTCCGCCGCGCAGGCGATACCGACGAGAGCGATACCGACCTCGCCAAGAAGACCCCCGAGGCACAACAGGGACTCTCGCGCATCACCCAACTCGGTGAGCTGAGCGGCGCGTAAGTCGGCCATGTCGAGCGGCGGCGCGTTCAGCACACCGCAGCCGCGGCCCGCCAGCTCCGTCAGTCCAAGCGCCTCGCCCCGGAGTTCCGGCGGCCCCGAGACGGCGAAGCGACTCCCTATGGCCTGGGCCAGGGCCTGCGCCTGCCACGCCTCCGCGATCACTTCGACCGTGTCCCCGCTCCCCGCGAGGGCACGCCTGCTCGCCCCGATGAGCCGCACCGCGTCCATGCGCTGCCCCCCGTCTGTCCCGACGCGCTCATCGCACGTCCGCCCGAACTCCCCTGTCCACTACCCAGAGTGAGAGCCTGCGAGACGAAAAGCCAGAGGAAGACCGAAATCTGTGGACACGAAGTTGAAAGTGGACAACTCAACGACCCCGGAGAGTGACAATCGGACTCGCCACTTCCCCGGCCCCGCCCTCTACGCCCCCTCGCCCACCGGAAACCTCCGCTCATTCCGGTCGATCTTCGCGTCGAGCGCCGCCAGCGCGTCGATGCCGAGCACCTCGCACAGCTGGAGCAGATACGCCAGCACGTCCGCCACCTCGTCCGTGACGCGGTGCGCGGTGTCCGCGTCGTCCATGACCCGCGCCGACTCCTCGGGCGTCAGCCACTGGAAGATCTCGACCAGTTCGGACGCCTCCACGCTGAGCGCGGCGACCAGGTTCTTCGGCGTGTGGTACTGCTGCCAGTTCCGCGCGGCCGCGAACTCGGCCAGCCTGCGCTGCAACTTCGCCACGTCCAGTTCACTTTCACTCACGGCGTCAGGTCTACCACCGTGACCCCCGGCACCTCGCGCACCCGGACGACATCGCCCACCGCACCCACCAGCCGGATGTGCCCCCGCTCGCACATCCGCGCCGCCAGCCGCACCAACTCCCCGGCCTGGCGCACGTCCAGCCCCCGGTCGAGGCCGTCGGCCAGCACCGTCAGCGTCTGCAGCGCGGCCGGGACCTCCCCCGCCGGGTCGACCTCCAGCACGCCGGGCCCGGTGAGCAGTACCAGGGCCAGTGCCAGATACCTCAACTCGCCGTCCCCGAGCAGCCCCAGGTGCGTACGGACGCCGTCCCCGCGGTCGAGGAGCGCGCGCACCGTGCCGTCGCCGAGCGGCTCGGCCAGGACGTCCGTGACGGGGCCCGCGCAGCCGGCCCGTACCGCCGTGACCAGGTGCGCGTAGCGGTGGCCGCACTCCGATCGGGTACGCCACAGCACCTCGGCGAGGTTGTCGCAGCCCCGCAGCAGCCGTCCCGCGCCGAGCGGCGCGGCGGCGCGCATCCGTCGGGGGCTCGGGTCGCAGGCGTACACGGACCGCAGGGCGACCACCATCTGCTCGGCCGCGGCGAGGACCCGCCGTTCGCCGTCCGTCCGGCCGGCCACGCGCAGTGGCAGCAGCGCGGTGCCGAGGCGGTCGTCGGGAAGGGGGCCCCGGGTCACCGCCGACGAGCCCGCCGTGTGCCAGGCCGCCTGGACGACCCGGCGGCCCGGGTCTCGTAGCGCGGTCTCCAGGAGGGTCAGGCCGCCCGCGGTCAACCGCTCGCCGACGATGCGCAGTTCGGGCTCGGCCTGTACGGCGACATCGAGCCGTACGGGCCCTTCTGGGCCGTCGACCGTGCAGCCGATGCGGAAGCCGCGCCGTCGCTGGGCGTCGGGCCGGGCGCGTTCGGGGACGCAGGAGGCCGGGTCGGGGAACACTTCGCCCAGCGCGGCGCCGCCGCCGAGCCGCGCCAGTGCCTCGTACGCCCGCAGGGCACCGGTCTTACCGCTGCCGCTGGGCCCGGTGAAGAGAGTGAGGGGGCCGAGCGGGAACCGGGCGCGCCGGTGTGCCGCGAAGGCGGCGAGCCTGAGTTCGGTGGCGCCGGGCCGGTCGGGGTGCGCCTCGGCCTGGGCGGGGGCCACCAGAGATGACACGGTCATATGTGGACGGTAAGCGCCCCCTGCCGGGCGAACCGCAGGCGAACCGTTACGGCGTGATGACCTTCCTACGATCGGGGGACCGAAGCGCGCCCGCGCGCGGGGCCCGGTCCTGGCCGCCCCTGGTCAGATCCCGGGAACCCCCGCCCTCCCTTGATCAGATCCCAGGAACCCCCGCCCCTTCCATCAGCCCTCGCACCTCGGTCCCGCGCGGTGTCAGCAGGAACACGTTGCGGTCGACCCGGTGCATGCCGCTCGCCAGACCGAAGACCACCCCCGTGCTGAAGTCCAGCACCCGCTTGGCGACCTCGGTCTCCGCGCTGGTCAGGTCGAGCAGGACCGGGATGCCCGACATCAGCGTCTCGGCGACGTCGCGGGCGTCCGCGAACACATTGACCCGCAGGACCACGAAGCGGCGCCGCGCCTCGGTCACGGCCTCGGGTATCGACCGGTGATCCACCGCCGAGGGCCAGGCGTCCCGGCCCCGCAGCGGAACGACCTGGGCGAGCCCTTCCCACTGCTCGTCGGTGACGTCGTGGCTGTTCACTGGCCCACCCCGTCCTGGCTCGCACTCATTGTCTGCACCGGCCAATTCTTACGCATGGTCACCCGTTCGGCCCAACAGCGACACGGTCCGCGACACCCTCACATCGCCCGCCGGCCGGTTGTGCAGCGGGCGTAACCCTCCAAGATCAGACCATGTGACATCCGCGTAACGGGCAATTCGTACTGTCGTCGGCATGACCACGACCCCCCGCCCGGAGCAGGTCCGGACCGTCTGCTCGTACTGCGGTGTGGGCTGCGGCATGGTCCTCGACATCGGCCGGGGACCGGACGGACGGCGTACGGTCCTGAAGGCGTCCGGGGACAAGGAGCACCCCGCAAACTCCGGCCGGCTGTGCACCAAGGGCGCGACCACGGCCGACATGCTCGCCGCGCCCGGCCGGCTGACCACCGCGCTCGTGCGGGAGGACCGCGGCGAGGAGCCGCGGCCCGTCCCCGTCGACACGGCCCTCGCCGAGACCGCCCGGCGCCTGCGCGCGATCATCGACGAGCACGGCCCGGACGCCGTCGCCTTCTACGTCTCCGGGCAGATGACGCTCGAAGCGCAGTACCTCGCCAACAAGCTGGCCAAGGGCTTCGTACGGACGAACCAGATCGAGTCGAACTCACGGCTGTGCATGGCGAGCGCGGGCACCGGCTACAAGCTGTCGCTGGGCGCCGACGGACCGCCGGGGTCGTACGACGATCTCGACCGCGCGGACGTGTTCCTCGTCATCGGGTCCAACATGGCCGACTGCCATCCGATCCTCTTCCTGCGGCTCATGGAGCGTGTGAAGGCCGGGGCCAAGCTGATCGTCGTCGATCCGCGGCGTACCGCGACGGCGGCGAAGGCCGATCTGTTTCTGCAGATCAGGCCCGGGACCGACCTCGCGCTGCTCAACGGTCTGCTGCACCTGCTGCACGAAGGCGGCTACACGGACCCGGACTTCATCGCCCGGCACACCGAGGGCTGGGAGTCGATGCCCGCGTTCCTCGCCGACTATCCGCCCGCGGCCGTCGCCGAGATCACCGGCATCCCGGAGGACGACATCCGGGCGGCGGCGCGGCTGATCGGTGAGGCCGGGGAGTGGACGAGCTGCTGGACCATGGGGCTCAACCAGTCCACGCACGGCACCTGGAACACCAACGCGCTCGTCAATCTCCATCTCGCCACGGGCACCATCTGCAGGCCCGGCAGCGGGCCCTTCTCCCTCACCGGGCAGCCCAACGCCATGGGCGGGCGCGAGATGGGGTACATGGGTCCGGGGCTGCCCGGACAGCGCTCGGTGCTGGTGGACGAGGAGCGTGCCTTCGTCGAGGAGTTGTGGGGGCTGCCGGTCGGGAGCATCCGGAAGGACGGGGTGGGGCAGGGCACCGTCGAGATGTTCCGGAAGATGGCCGAGGGGGACATCAAGGCCTGCTGGATCATCTGCACCAACCCCGTCGCCTCGGTCGCCAACCGCCGGACCGTCATCGAAGGGCTCGAAGCCGCCGAGTTCGTCGTCACCCAGGACGTCTTCGCCGAGACCGAGACCAACGCGTACGCCGATGTCGTACTGCCCGGCGCGCTGTGGACGGAGGCCGAGGGCGTCCTGGTCAACAGCGAGCGGACGCTGACCCTGGCACGGTCCGTAGTCGACCCGCCCGGGGAGGCGCGGGCGGACTGGCGGATCATCGCGGCCGTCGCCCGCGCCATGGGGTACGAGAAGGAGTTCTCGTACGACAGTGCCGAGCAGATCTTCGAGGAGATCAAGGAGGCGTGGAACCCGAAGACGGGGTGGGATCTGCGGGGTGCCTCCTACGAGCGGCTGCGGGGCGGGCCCGTGCAGTGGCCCGTCGCGCGGGAGGACGGGCCCGCGCGGAATCCGATCCGGTACGTGGAGAAGGGGGGCGACGGTGACCTGTCGTTCCCCACCGCGAGCGGGCGGGCCGTCTTCTACGCGCGGCCCCATCTGGCGCCCGCCGAGATGCCCGACGACGACTTTCCGTTCGTGCTCAACACCGGGCGCCTGCAGCACCAGTGGCACACGCTGACCAAGACGGGGAAGGTGGCGAAGCTCAACAAGCTCAATCCGGGGCCGTTCGTGGAGCTGCATCCGCAGGACGCGGCCGCGCTCGGGGTCGTGGAGGGTGACTCGGTGGAGGTCGCCTCCCGGCGGGGGCGGGCGGTGTTGCCGGCGGTGGTGACGGACCGGGTGCGGGTGGGGTGCGTGTTCGCGCCCTTTCACTGGAACGACCTGTTCGGGGAGTACCTGAGCATCAACGCGGTGACCAGTGACGCGGTGGATCCGGTGTCGTTCCAGCCGGAGTTCAAGGTGTGTGCGGTGTCGCTGGCGCGCGTTGCCGCCCGAAGCGGTCTTCCGAAGACGCCGGACGGGCCGAGGGCGCCCGACCGAGTCGAAACGGCGCCCGGAGGCTTCGGCACGTCACCCGGAAGCGTCGGCGCGTCACCCGGAGGCTTCGGCCTGGAGCTCGCTCCCCCGCCCGTGCTCTCCTCCGTCGAGCGCCAGTATCTCAGCGGCTTTCTCGCCGGGCTCTCCTCCGGGCTCCCGGGCGTGCCCGTCCTCCCCCCGGACGCCCCCTTCGACCCCGAGCACGCCCTCTGGGTGAACGGCGTGCTCGCCGGGATGTACTCGCGCTCCGCGCCCCCGACGGCTCCGGCGCCGGAGTCCGCCGGCCGTGAGGTGGTGGTGCTGTGGGCCTCGCAGACCGGGAACGCGGAGGAGTTCGCGACGGCCACCGCCGAGCGGCTGGCCGCCACCGGGCACCGGGCGCGACTGGTCGGCATGGACGAGGCGGACGTCGGCGCGCTCGCCCGCAGCGCCGATCTGCTCTTCATCACCAGCACCTTCGGGGACGGTGACGCGCCCGACAACGGGTCCGGACTGTGGGACACCCTGTCCGGGCAGGAGGCCCCGCGGCTGGACGGCGTGCGTTATGCCGTGCTGGCCTTCGGCGACTCCTCGTACGACGACTTCTGCGGGCACGGGCGCCGGCTGGACGCGCGCCTGGACGAGTTGGGCGCCGTACGCCTGGCTCCCCGTACGGACTGCGAACCGGACTACGAGCCGAACGCGGGCGCCTGGCTGGAGCTGGTCCTCACCGCGCTCGGCGGGCGGTCCGAGACGCCTGAGGCGCCCCGGCCCGCCAAGCCCGCCAAGCCCGCGCCGGCCGCCGCCACCGCCCGCCTCACCGGCAACCGGCTGCTCAGCCTGCCCGGCGCCGGCAAGGAAGTGCGCCGGTTCACCTTCGACACCCGGGACAGCGAGAGGCCGCTGCCGTACGAGGCGGGGGACGCGCTCGGCGTACGGCCCGTCAACTCGCCCGGTCTGGTTGCCGAATGGCTGGAGACGATCGGGGTCGACGACTCGACGGCCGTCGAAGTGACAGGTTTTGGTGAGGTCTCCTTCGGCGAGGCCCTGCTTCGGCATTTCGACATCACGCGGATCACGCCGGACCTGCTGCGCTTCGTCGGCGAACGGACACGTGACGGCCGCGAGTTGAGGAAGCTGCTGCGTCCGGACAACAAGGGAGAGCTGGCACGCTGGTCCTGGGGACGGCAGGCCGTGGACGTGGTGGCCGAGCATCCGGTGCGCGCGTCGGCGGCGGAGTGGGCCGAGGTGTTCAAGCGGTTGCAGCCCCGCCTGTACTCGATCTCGTCGAGTCCGCTCGTCGACCCGTACCTCGTCTCACTGACCGTCTCGGTGGTGCGGTACGAGAATCCGGGCGGCCGGCCGAGGGGCGGGGTGTGTTCGCCCTTCCTCGCCGATGCCGAGCCGGACGCGGAGGTCCCGGTCTTCGTGCAGCGGTCGCCGCACTTCAGGCCCCCGGCGGACGCGACGACACCCATGGTGATGGTGGGGCCCGGTACCGGAGTCGCGCCGTTCGTCGGCTTCCTGGAGGAGCGCCGGGCGCTCGGCCATCGGGCGCCGAACTGGCTGTTCTTCGGCGAACAGCACCGCGCCACCGACTTCTACTACGAGGACGAGCTGACCGGACTGCTCGACGACGGCTCGCTCACCCGGCTCGACACGGCGTTCTCGCGCGACCAGCGCGCCAAGGTCTACGTCCAGGACCGGATGCGTGAGCACGGGCCCGAGCTGTGGCACTGGCTCCAGGACGGCGCCCGCTTCTATGTGTGCGGAGACGCCTCGCGGATGGCCAAGGACGTCGACCGGGCACTGCGGGACATCGCCGTCTCGCACGGCGGTCTGGGCGAGGCCGAGGCCATCGCGTACGTCAAACAGCTGGCGGCGGAGAAGCGGTACGTACGGGACGTGTACTGAGTCACGGGAGACACGGGGTGTGGTGAGCCCACCGAGGGTCGCGAGCCGCACATAATTGGCGAAACTCAACTATTCCCACCGCACCGACATCCGTTGTCCCTCCGCACCGCACATTGAGGCGTACCCATGAGCCTGAGCATCCGCAACCAGCTCCCCGGAACCGTCACCTCCGTCACCCCGGGCGAGGTGATGGCGACGGTCAAGGTCCGTCTCGACGGTGGCCAGGACCTCACCGCGGCCATCACCGCGGAGGCGGTCGAGGACCTGGGTCTCGCCGCGGGGTCCACGGTCCGCGCCCTGGTCAAGTCGACGGAGGTGTCCCTGGCCACCGGGCCGGTCGACGGGGTGAGCATCCGCAACCAGTTCCCCGGCACGGTGACGGAGGTCTCCACGGGCGGGGCCATGGCCCGCGTCAAGGTCGAGGTCCCGGGCGGCGAGCTGACCTCCGCGATCACCAAGGACGCGGTGACGGAGCTGGGCCTGGCGGCCGGATCGACGGTCGTGGCGCTCATCAAGTCCACCGAGGTGTCCCTCTCCAACGCCTGAGACACCTCCGTATGCCCCGCCAAAGCATGAGACGCCCTTATATGAGACGCTCCCATACGACACGCACCCACATCGGCCGTAAACACTCTTCTTACCGCCCTCATACCGGACTCTTCACGTCCGGCATCACGGCCTTCATCTGCGGGAATTACCGTCCAATCCCGTGTACTTGGCAGAAATGAGGCCGTCGACCACCGGCCAGAAGGCCCTCACGAAGGCGTCGCCCGACGAGACGCCCGCGCAGTGGCACCGCGTCCTGACCCTGCTCGCCGACGTCAGCCTCTTCATCGGTACGCGCCCGATGTGGACGGCGGCCGCGAGCCACCGGCTCGCCGTCGCGGCGGTGATCTCGGTCTGCTACGCCTCGATCCTGGTGACGGGCGTCCTGACGCTGACCGTGCGCCGGAGTCGCTCGTTGGCCCGCCTCGACCTGGTGGTCCTGGTGACGGCCGTCATGCTCGCGGTGTGCGGGTTCGCCATCTACCACGGCGGCGGTGACGAGTCCGTCCTCACCGCGCAGGCCGCCCGCGAGTTCGTCGCCGGGCACCAGGTCTACGACCAGCCGTGGCCCTGGCTCTTCGGGCAGCACGGGGTCGCTCTCACCCCGACGATGACCGGCGGGTACGACTACACGTACGGCTATCCGCCGCTGCCCCTGCTGCTCACCGCACCGCTTCTGTGGGTCGGGCACGGGGCCGCCCCCGCGGTCCTGACCGCCACGGGTGCCCTGATCGTGGCCACGATCGTGATGTGGCGGATGCTGCCCACGCAGTGGCGGTCGGCGGCCACGCTGGTCTGCCTCGGGCTCGGCCTGCTGCCCGCGTACGCCCGGCTCGGCTATCCGGCGATCGTCGCCTGCGCCTTCCTCATCCCGGTGGTGGTGGGCTGGCCGCGGATGGGCTACGGCGGGTGGAGCGACTGGGCGCGGGCGGCGTGCCTGGGCGCGGCCTGCGCCTCGCAGCAGCTGCCGTGGTTCCTCACGCCGTTCCTGCTGGCCGGGGTCTACGCCCTGCGCCGCGGAGATCTCGGAGCGCGTGCGGCGGCGGCCGCCGTGGGCCGGATCGCGGGGGTGGCCGCCCTGACCTGGCTGCTGATCAACGCTTACTTCATCGTGAGCGAGCCACGCAGCTGGCTCTCCGGGATCGCGCTCCCGCTCACCCAGAAGGCGAACCTGCACGGCCAGGGCCTGGTCGGCATCTCGCTGTACTTCACCGACGGCAGCGACCGGCTGTCCTGGTACTCGCACGCGAGCATGCTGCTGGCCGCGGGGCTGCTCGGGCTCTTCGTGCTGTTCGTGCGGCGGCTGGGGCCGGCCGCGGTGGTCCTGCCGTGGTGCGCGTTCTTCCTGGCGACACGTTCGCAGGACGGCTACTACCTGATGATGACGCCGCTCTGGCTGGCCGCTGCCGTGACCGCGCCGCCGTCGGCCTTCGCCACGGCGTGGCAGCCCCGGCCCGCCTTCCTGCGCGGCCCGCACCGGCAGCGGGCGCGCGTCGCCGCGGGTGTGCTGCTGATCGCCCCCGCCCTGGTCGCGTCGACCCTGGCGGTGACGGGCTCACCGCCCCTGAAGATGCGGCTGGTCGGCGAGAGCCGGACCACCACCGCCAAGGCCGTGACCGCTCTCACCGTCCGCGTCACCAACCTCGGCGACGCGGCCCTCACCCCGCACTTCACCCTGACCACGGGCCAGGGGATGGGCCGCTACTGGTCCATCAAGTCCGGCCCCGCCACGCTCGGCCGGCACTCCTCGGCCAGCTACGAGCTCCTGCCGCCCTCCGGCAGGTTCACCCTCCCCCGCGCCGGAGTACGCATCCGGCTGCGGGCCGTCTCGGCCACGCCGATGACGCTGTCCAGCACGGATCTGCACCTGAAGGCCCCGGCAAGCACCCGTTAGGCCCCCTGGCGTACGCCGCCGGTCGCGGTTCTCCGCGGCCGGCGGTAGACGTCAGGAGGATGATCCGGAAGCGGCGTACTGCGTTCTCAGTAGTCGGAAATGTCGGCACGTGCACGACGACGGGAGGGGTCTGCCACGGGCAACCTGATGGGGTTCCCGAGATCGGACGAGTGGAGACCTCAGCCCGTGGCTACTTTCCTCTATCGACTGGGCCGTACGGCCTTCCGGCGGCGTTGGTACGTCGCCTTGATCTGGGTGGCGGTGCTCGGCGCTGTCGGCTTCGGTGCGGCCAAGGCTCCCGCCGCTCCTGATCCGAACAACTCCATGCCGGGGATCGAGTCCCAGAAGGCGTTCGACCTCATGGAGCAGCGCTTCCCCGGGGCGAAGGCCGACGGGGCGAACGCCCGGATCGTCTTCGTGGCCCCCGACGGACAGAAGATCACCGCCGCGGAGAACAAGAAGACCATCGACAAGCTGGTGGACGAGGCGGCCGACGGCTCGCAGGTCGCGAGCGCGGTCAGCCCGTTCCGGGCGAACGCGGTGAGCAAGGACGCCACGACGGCGTACGCCACCGTCACCTACAAGGTGAAGGCCGACGACCTCACCGACGCCAGCAAGAACACCCTGAAGGACGCGATAGCGCAGGCCAAGCACGCGGGCCTGACGGTCGAGGTCGGCGGCACGGCGCTGGCGACCACACCCTCGGCGGGCGGAGCGGCCGAGGGGATCGGTATCGCCATCGCCGCACTGGTCCTGCTGATCACCTTCGGTTCGCTGACCGCCGCCGGACTGCCGCTGCTCACCGCGATCATCGGTGTCGGCGTGTCGATGGCCGCGATCATGGCCCTGTCCAGCGCGTTCGGCCTCTCCTCGACCACGGGCACGCTCGCCACCATGCTCGGCCTCGCCTGCGGCATCGACTACGCCGTCTTCATCGTCTCCCGCTACCGCGAGGAACGCGCCAAGGGCCACACCCCGCAGGAAGCCGCGGGCCTCGCCACCGGAACCGCAGGATCCGCCGTCGTCTTCGCCGGCCTCACCGTCGTCATCGCCCTCGCCGGCCTGTCCGTCGTCGGCATCCCCATGCTCACCAAGATGGGCCTCGCCGCCGCCGGAGCCGTCATCGTCGGCGTCTTCATCGCGCTGACACTGGTCCCGGCCCTCCTCGGCTTCTGGCCCAACGCCGTCCTCTCCCGCCGCTCCCGCAAGACCGGAGAGATCAAGGAAGGCGGCGAGAACAACGGCGGCAGCCGCTGGGCACGCTTCGTCCTGCGCCGCCCCCTCCCGGTACTCCTGCTGTCGGTCGTGGGCCTGGGAACACTCGCCGTACCCGTCATGGACCTCCAGCTGGGCATGCCCGGAGACGAGGCCAAGCCCACCTCGACGACCGAGCGCCGCGCCTACGACGACCTCGCCAAGGGCTTCGGCCCCGGCTTCAACGGCCCCCTGACCATCGTCGTGGACGCCAAGGCCGCCGCGAACCCCAAGACCGCGGTCGCGACCATCGAGAAGAAGATCAAGGCCACCGACGGAGTCGTGTCCGTCTCCCCCGCACGCTTCAACACCGCGGGAGACACCGCGGTCTTCTCCGCCGTCCCTTCCACCGCGCCCACGGACAAGAAGACCCAGGACCTCGTCAAGACCATCCGGAACGAGCGCCCCGCCACCGAGGCCTCGACCCGCGCCGAATTCGAGATCACCGGCACCACCGCCCTGAACATCGACATGGCGGAGAAGACCCAGAACGCCCTGATCCCCTACCTGATCGTGGTCGTCGGCCTGGCCATCCTGCTCCTGATGGTGGTCTTCCGCTCGATCCTGGTCCCGATCAAAGCGGCCGTCGGCTTCCTCCTCTCGGTACTCGCCGCCCTCGGCTCCGTCGTCGCGGTCTTCCAGTGGGGCTGGCTGGCCTCACTCCTCGGGGTCGAGACCACCGGTCCGATCATGAGCATGATGCCGATCTTCCTGGTGGGCATCGTCTTCGGCCTCGCAATGGACTACGAGGTGTTCCTCGTCGCCCGGATGCGGGAGGCATACGTCCACGGCGACAGCCCCAGCCGCGCCATCCAGAACGGCTTCCGCCACAGCGCCCGCGTCGTCGTCGCCGCCGCCCTGATCATGATGGCCGTGTTCTCCGGATTCATCGGCGCCGGCGAGTCAATGATCAAAATGATCGGCTTCGGCCTCGCGATCGCCGTCATGTTCGACGCGTTCGTCGTCCGCATGGCCTTCGTACCGGCAGTCCTGGCCCTCCTCGGCAAGGCCGCCTGGTGGATGCCCCGCTGGCTGGACCGGACCCTGCCCAAGGTCGACGTGGAAGGCGAGGCGCTCACCCACCAGTCCGCCATCGCCCCGGCACACGACGACCCGGCCGCACGGGAACCGACCCGCGTCTGACAATCCCGCACACCGGAGGGCCGCCCGTGCCGAGCACGGACGGCCCTCCGGGCCGTTCGTCGGCGACGTCACCCACCAGGGCCGCCGCACCCGACAGGAAACCCTCCCGATGATCACCAAGTGGCAGCGGTTCGCCAAGGACCATCCCCCGCGCCGTCAACGCGATGGTCATCCTGGCGGTCTTCGCGCTCTCCGTGGTGGGCAGCGAATGGAGCAGTTCGAAGCCCTCCGGCGAGCGGATCGAGTGGTGGCCGGCCGTCCTCCTGGAGGGTGTCGCCTGCGCCGCCCTCTGGTGGCGTCGCAGCCACCCCCGTACCGTCGTCGCGGTGACCGCCTCCTGCGTCAACACCGGCACCGTGGCGGGCTATCCGATCAGACCGCTGCTGCTCGGACCGGTGATGATCGCGCTGTACCGGCTGGCCATCCGAACCAGCCGGGCGACCGCGCGCATCGGCCTCTTCGGAGTCTCGGCGCTGGTGGTGCCCACGGCCGTCCTCGCCGACCACTACGACCACCCGTTGTTCTTCCGCACGGTCGAACCCGTCTTCTGGCTGCTGGTGCCGGTCGCCTGGGGCACCACGGCCCGGCTGCGCGGCGCCTACCTGGAAGCCGTCCACGCGCGCGCCGAACACGCCGAGCGCACCCGCGACGAACAGGCGCGGCACCGGGTCGCCGAGGAGCGCATGTGCGCATCGCGCGCGAGCTGCACGATGTCGTCGCCCACCACCTCGCGCTGGCCGACGCCCTGGCCGGGGCCGCCGCGCACCTCGCCCGCAGCCGCCCCGACCAGACGCGGCGGATCCTGGGCGACCTCGCCGACACCACCTCCTCGGCGCTACGTGAACTCAAGTCCGTTCGGTGGCGACGGTGAAACCGCCCTCCGGTCGCCGGTACGGACGGTTCCAGGGGCGTGTCGGGATCGTCGGCCTGGCGCAACAGGCCGACGCTGCCGCTTCACCCCTGAGAACCCGGCCCTGGTACCGCAGGCACCCCCACGCCCCCTGATGCCCCGTTTAAGTAAGCGATCTACGTAGTTCCACGGACGGCTTCAGAGCGTGTGGCCGGAAAAATCACGACCTGAGCACCGGGCGGCGCACGCTGCCCAGGGACAGGGCGGAGACGGCATGGGCGGGGCACAAGAGACGGACACGAGCTTGACCCTCTGGAGAACGCTGGTCCTTGTCGGCGTGAACGGGCTGTCCATGGCCCGGCGGAGGCAGTCGTAGAAGATGTCGACCTGGAATGGAATCGGAACCAAGTACCTCGGGTACGGCTATCGGAACCGCGACGGCAGTCACCACGCCACCCAGTGGGCGGTCCTGTTCGACATGCCTGTCATACCGCTGCGCCGCCACCGCCTGACCGTCGGCAGCACGGTGTTCAAGGCCACCGGCAACGGCAGCAGATCGGTCACCCAGTACACCGTGCACGAGGAGACCCCCCTCGACGGCCGCGAGATAGCCCGCACCTACCTGATCTGGTGGCTCCTGGGCCCACTGCTCGCGGGCGGACCGGCAGCCCTCCTGCTCTGGTCGGTGAGCGACAAGCAGGACGGCGGCTTCGGCTTCTGGGCGTTCGTCCTGGGCATCTCCGCCGCCTGGGTCATCGGCGTACTGGCGGCCATGAGCACCTACAACCGCCGCCGCCGCGGTCTCCCGAAATGACGCCCGCCCTTCACACCAGACGCCTGATCTCTCCACGCACCCGGTAGAAGCCACCCGATGAGGAGTGCAGCGCGTCCACCACATAGCGGGCGCCGGGCTGGCGTATCGCACGCGGGAACTGGACGTTCCAACTCGGCTCGTAGCCCTCGGAGACCACGTGCACACGCACTCGGCCTCCCTCCTGAGTGCACTGCACGACGACCCCGCTCCCCGGTGCGGGGACGGCGCTGACCGTGGCCACGGACGCGGCGGTGGTCAGCGGTGCGTACGTCGGCAGGGCGGCCGCCAGTTTGATGTCCGCGGCGACCGGGACGGTGCCCGACTGGGCGGCGTTGATCGCGGCCTCGCTCGCGTCGATGCAGGCGAGCGAGCCGTCCGTGGAGACGATGTACAGCCTTTCGTCGTGGTACTGCATGGACAGCGCCGAGCCGCCGCCCGTGCCGAGCTTCCACAGCCGGGTGCCGTCGGCGGTGAAGCAGTAGACGGAGGAGGCGGAGTCGCCGGCGAAGACGTACCGCCCGCCGGGGGACGTGGCACACGAGTACACCGCGGCGTCGCACGTGTAGGAGGCCTCGATCCGCCCGTCGGACTTGGCGAGCCGCTGGACGACCCGTCGTCCCGTCCCTGCGTAGACCGCGTTCTCCTCCTGCCATCCGAAGAGCACATTGCCGTTGGTCGCGGTGTGCCAGAGCTGGCTGGTGCCGTCCGCCGCGTAGGCCGTCACACCGCGGCTGTGCCCGTGGTACACGGCGTGGTCGTCGGCCCGCACCATCCACGCGTTGTCCCCGGACGAGTTGCGCGACCACTGGAGCTCGTCCTCGTGGTCGATGACCGTCAGACCGCCGTTGCGGTCGGAGACGTTCAGCACGCCCGCGTGGATGTCCAGCCAGAAGATGTCCACTTCGGCCGCTATCTCGTAGGCCGCGAACGGCACCTTCGAGGAGAGGTCGTACACCCGGCCGTCGTCACAGCCCGCGTAGATCCAGAAGTCGTCCGCCACCAGGCACTTCACACCGTCCGGCAGGGAGTAGTGAGCCAACACCTCACCGTCGTGGCTCAGGTTGTAGACGCTGCCGTGCTGGTTGCCGACCCAGCAGCGGTCCTCGTCGACATGGATGCCGAACGCCGAGGCGCCCGTACGGAACCGCCACAGCACCGGGGCGGTCGCCCGCGCCGTGGACGGGGCCGACGTCACCTGACGGTGCGTCACGGGCCGGGCCGCGCGCTGCCCTTGAACGGCGGGTGCGTACCCCTTTCGCACCTTCTCCGCTATCTTCTTCGCCGCCGCCGCGTTCGCCTTCTCCACGGTCGGGAACGCGGAGGTCTGACGCTGCCCGTCCACACCGATCCGTCCGTACCGCACGGAGACGGTGGCCCCCTCGACCGTCACCTCGTAGAACTTGTGGGCACCGCCGCTTTCCTGGGACAGCTCCAGATACGTCGTGTTCCCCGACTGTCGTGCCTGCGCAGCGGACACAGCACACCCCTCCCCAAAGGCCCGGTCGGCCGGTTCGGCCGTCTTCCAGTGACTCCAAACTAGTGGTCACCACTGACAACGCCGGGGTGGGACCGCGTACAGATCACATGAGGCAGCACAGACCATGAAACTGACCTTCGACAACGAGTGCCGGGCGAAGGTGACGGACGATCCGCTGTACATCACCCCCCCGTTACCTTTTTCGTGGCTCCGCAATGGGGCCTCCGGCCTTCGGGTCCGGCATGACTTCCCCCCTTGTTGTTCATGATCCGGGGGGACCTGGTCACCCTGCCGGTGACCTACGACGTGGAGGACCGCGAGCCGACCGCCCTCGCCCGGCTCCGCGCGGTCGACGAAGCCCTGCGCGACCAGCGCGAGGACCGGCACCGGGGCCGATGTCCTGCTCTCACCCGTGGATTCGAGGGGCCAACGCCAGAGGCCCCCTGACCGGCAGGCGCCGGATCAGTGGCATGGAGAGGCGGCAGGAGTCACGGGCGTAGGGAGAATCTTCAGGCACCCGGCCGTTGCGAGGTCTTCCGCCGGCCTGACAGTTCCAGCCCGTCATTCGTCACACAGCCCCTCCTGTGATGCGGCCGGGCGACACGTTGACACATTCCGATATAGGCATACGATGGCGCCATGGCACGAGCGGCGACGACCTCGGACGCGTTCAACGCGATCGCCGAACCGCAGCGGCGGGAGATCCTGGTACTGCTGCGGGGCGGCGAGCGGCCGGTGACCGACCTGGCGCGGGACCTGGGGATGACCCAGCCGCAGGCGTCCAAGCACCTGCGGGTCCTGCGGGAGGTCGGGCTGGTGCGAGTCCGCGGGGCGGGCAGGCAGCGGCTGTACGGCCTGGACGCCCGCGGGCTGCGGCCGGTCCACGAGTGGGTGGGCGGCTTCGAGCGGTTCTGGAGCGAGAGCTTCGACCGGCTGGACGAGTACGTGCAGGAGTTGAAGCAGGCAAGGCAGGAGGGACCACACGATGGCGACGACCAGTAGTAGCGGCGGCGAGGCTGCGCACACGACCGCGGACCGCGAGATCGTGATCTCCCGGGTGATCGGCGCCCCGCGGGAGCTGGTGTTCGAGGCGTTCACGCGGGTTGGGCACCTGTCGCGGTGGTGGGGACCGGAGGGCTTCACCACCACGGCGCGGTCCTTCGAGTTCCGCGTCGGCGGGGCGTGGGACTTCGTGATGCACGGGCCGGACGGGACCGACTACCAGGAGTGGATCACCTGGCGGGAGATCGTCCCGCCGGAGCGGATCGCCCTGCTGCACGGCGAGTCCCGCGACGACCCGAACGCCTTCGAGTCGGTCCTGACCTTCGAGCCGGCCGGCGAGCAGACCCGGATCGTGATGCGCACGGTGTTCCCCACCAAGGAACTCCGCGACGAAGCCGTGGAGAAGTACCACGCGATCGAGGGCGGCGAGCAGACGCTGCGCAACCTGGCGGCCTACGTCGCGGAGGTCGCCCGGGAGCGGTCCACGGGCCGCGGGCCGGCGACCGCCGGCGAGACCATGACCGAGCAGGAGACCGGGCAGGAAGGGACGGTGCGCTGATGGCCGGGAAGGTGTTCTTCAGTGTGACGATGTCACTGGACGGCTTCATGGCGCCGGAGGCCGTGCCCGTCGAGGACGTCTTCTCGCCCGAAGGCCAGAACGACCCGAGGGTCCAGCGCTGGATGACGAAGTGGTCGGAGCTGCAGGCGTGGCTGTTCCCGCAGCGGTGGTTCCGGGAGAACCTCAAGCTCGGCGAGGGCGGCGAGGAAGGACTCGACAACGACATCGCACGGGCGACGTACGAGCGCACCGGCGCGAGCGTCATGGGCAAGCGCATGTTCGACGGCGGCGAGCTGGCATGGCCGGAGGAGGCGCCTTTCCACACCCCGGTGTTCGTCGTCACCCACACCAAGCGTGACCCGTGGGAGCGGCCGGGCGGCACCACCTTCCACTTCGTCAACGACGGCATCGAGAGCGCGCTGCTCCAAGCCCGCGAGGCCGCCGGCGACCGCGACGTGCGCATCGCCGGGGGCGCCGAGACGATCCAGGAGTACCTGGACAGCGGCCTGATCGACGAGTTCTCGATTACGCTCGCGCCCGTGCTGTTCGGCACCGGTATCCGCCTGTTCGACCGCGTGGACCCCGCCCGCCTCGCGCTGAACCAGACCCGCACGGACGCATCGTCCCGGGTGACCCACCTGACCTACACCACCGTGAAACGGTAATGAACTTGAATACGTGATGTCGGCTCGGTTGGGTCAGCTGTCCATGGCCAGGCCGGTGCCCGCGAGGCAGCCGTCGATGAGGTGCGGACGGTGCTGGGTCTTCTTGAGGCTGCGTTTCACTGCGGTGGCGAGCTGGTCGAGGTTCGTGGCGGCGAGGTTGCCGATGGTCCGTTTCACCAGTGACCAGATACCTTCCTATGGGTTGAGGTCGGGTGCGTAGGCGGGAAAGCGGAAGACGGTCAGCCACTCCTCGTTCGACCGGACACCTTCCTCGCCCTGCTCCCGCCACTGCCGACGCCGGCGTTCCACCGACCGCTCACCCACCCTGGCGAACGCGTTACCCGTGGGCATGGCCACCGTGACCGCCACGGTGGCTGCTAAGGCCACGACCACGGAACGGGCAACCCTCTTCGCCTTTGAGACCCACAAGTTCTCCGAACCGATCGACATGTAGCTGAACGTGACGCTTGGACCGTGTCCTCCATGGCTATTGACCGTTCTGAGGTGAGAGAGCAGGCGGTCGCGAACACCGGGGTGCACATGACGTCCACTTCCCCTCGCGAAGGGCTGATTCGTGTCGGTGTCGTAGGTCTGAGCGCAAGCGGCGGTTGGGCGGCCACCGCCCATGTGCCGGCGCTGGCCGGGCTCGACGGATACGAGTTGCGGGCGCTGAGCGCCAGCACCGCCGAATCGGCGCGTGCCGCCGGCGAGAAGTACGCGGTGCCGCTGACCTTCGACAGCGCAGAGGAGCTGGCCCGCAGTGAGGAAGTCGACCTCGTGGTGGTGACCGTGAAGGTTCCGCACCACCTGGAGCTCATCCGACCCGCGCTGGAAGCGGGGAAGATGGTGTTCAGCGAGTGGCCGCTCGGTGCCGACCTCGCGCAGGCCGAGGAGCTGGCCGACCTCGCGCATCGCAGGGGTGTGCTCACAGGAGTCGGCCTGCAGGCCCGGTCGGCTCCGCCGCTTCGGTATCTGCGGGACCTGGTCGCCGACGGCTACGTAGGGCGAATGCTGTCGACCAGCATGCTCGGGTCGGGCTGGATCGGGGGCGCAACTTACGATGACAACTATGCGTACGTGCTGGACGTCACGAGCGGCGCCACGCTGCCGTCGATTCCCTTCGGGCACTCGGCCGACGCGCTGACCATGGTGCTCGGGGAGTTCCGCGAGGTGTCGGCTCTCATCGAGAACCTGCGCCTGGAGGTCGTCCACATCACGAGCGGGGTAGTCGCAGCCAAGACCGCAGAGGACCAGATCGCCGTCACCGGTGTGCTGGAGTCGGGGGCCGTGGCCGCGATGCACTTCCGCGGTGGGACGTCCCGCGCCACCGCGTTTCATTGGGAGATCAACGGCACGGACGGAGATGTCGTCGTCAAGGCCGACCAGGCTCAGTGGTGGTACGGGGGGCTGCGGCTGTACGGCGCCAGGGGCAGCGACGACGCCCCGATCGAACTTCCGATTCCCGCCCGTTATCAACGGTCGCTGACACAATGGACCGAGCGAACCACCGAGCCCGCCTGCAACGTCGCCCACGAGTACGCGCTCCTGCGCGACCAGATCACCGGGAACCTTGCACCGGACGAGGACGGCGTTCCCGACTTCCGACACGCCGTCCGGCGGCACGGCACGCTGGAGCGGATCAGAGAAGCGGCACGCACCGGACGGAAGGTCGCACTCGCAGGCCAAGGCACGTAGGCCCGAAGCGAGAAAGGTCCTGAGGTCGACCGTTTCGCCCCCGGCGAGGACGTGGTAGGCCGTGGCAGCTGAGGGGCGATTGCCCTGGTTCTTGCCCGAGGTGATGACAGGCTTCTGGGCGATCCACGAAGTCGGCCCCGGAGACCGATGGGTCCTCGGAGCGATGGCTCAGGCGAGAAGCCGGACCCAACCGCGGTCCGTGCATCCACCTGCAAGGTCACCCCTGCCCGGAATGTCCGATGCGCGCACCGGCGCTGGAGCATGGTGCGAGACATTCCTACGACGAGGGGACGGATGCCATGCCCCTCGAGGGCGAGTACGAACCCAGCACGACGCAGTGGGTGCGCGAGCAAGTGGAGATGTACGAAAGCTCCGGCGGCACCAAGGGGACGACACTGTGGGACACAGGGTCGGCCCGTGGTGGTGACCACCCGGGGCGCCAAGAGCGGCAAGATCCGCAAGGCGCCGGTGATGCGCGTCGAGTACGACGGGCGCTATGCGGTGGTCGGCTCGCTGGGCGGATCCCCCAAGCATCCGCTGTGGTACTTCAACGTCAAGGCCGATCCGCACGTCGAGCTCCAGGACGGCCCCGTGAAGCAGGACATGATGGCCCATGAGGCCACCTGCAAGGAGAGGACGGAGTGGTGGCAGCGCGCGGTCGCCGTCCTTCCGAGGTACGCCGACGTGCAGAACAAGACCTCGCGGGAGTTCCCGGTGTTCGTTCTGGAACCTGTCGTCGGGCAGTGATCCCGGGTCGTCTCGGGCCATCGGAGGACACTCAACGATGACGAACGTTGACGGCCGTCATCAGCTCAGGGCAGGTCAGCGCATTGATCAAATAGGGGCCGCCGGTGTCTGGCAGCCCCCTCATCCCCTCGGCTACCGAGTGCCCCTCAACACGGCTTGCCGCCCATCGAGGCTCCACCGACCGCGTGGGCAGGAAAGCTTCGAGCTGGCTCGCCGGCTTCTGCCGGGCGGCCGACATACGGGCGTGCCCGATTCTCGCCTGCGGCTTCATACGGGGCGCGACACGGCCGCGAACGCCCACCCTGCTTCCACGCGTGGCCAGGGCCTCGGCTTGCAGGCACCGGTACTTCGAGTTCCTCTCACAGAGCGGACACGAGGAAGAAGAGGGGGTGCGGTATTTCGTGGCGACCTCTTCCCGCCCCGGGTGCGCCAGCTCGGCCGGCGGGCGCGTCACAGTTCGGGCAGTCGCGACGTTCTACCGCCGACGCGGTCTGACCGGGCGTCAAATCCATGGCGGCTGCACCTCCGAAGCGACTTGCACAGCGTGCCGGTTTCGAGAGGTCCTCTGCGAGCGGCGACCCACGTTTCGACTCTGATGCCGCAGCAGAGCGGCAATCGAACGTCACGGCGGAATTCCGCTCAGCCGGCGCGGCTACGGTTCTCGGCGCCCACTGCGCCGGCGCTTCACATCTTCGTCGAGGAGCGGGGCCGGACCGCCGTGGACGCACGTGGCCACCTGGACGGATGTGCCAGGACGCGCTCTGCTCCCGGCCGTGGTTTCGTTCCTTGCGGAACTCCCTGCCCGTCCGAGCGTGGGACACGAAAACAACGGGAGAGACGCGGATCGAGCGTTGGCCAGCGGTCTCGGCTGGCATGAGTCGAAGTGTTCGCGCTTCGAGAGCGGCGCGCGTCCGCCCTCGTGGCGCGACCTTCGTGCGTGGGCTGTTGCTTGCGGTGCCGAGAGCGCGGCCGAGGATCTCGTCTCGACAGCCCGCGGCATCGAGGGCATGTACGTCGAGTGGCGCCGGATGGAGCGCACCGGCCTGAAGCAGGCTCAGGAGTCCGTCCGCCCCCTGTGAGAACGCACCCAGCGCTTCCGCGTTTACTCCCCGTGGCTCACTCCCGGCCCCGTGCAGACGGCCTCATACATCACCGCACTGCTCACCTCAATTCGCGACCGTCGCGGCCTCATTGATGACGTGGCGGCGGCCGTCAAAGGTGCGTGTGGAGAAGCAGCAGATCGTGTATGGCAACCACACGCTCGCGATCCTGCTGGAAGAAGGAGCACTCCGAAAGCGCATAGGCGGAACGGACAAGATGGCCGGCCAACTCGGCCATCCGCTCGGCGCTATGGCGCTGCCTTCGGTGAGCATCGGCATCATTCCTGAGGACGCCGACCGTTCAAGCCTCTGGCCCGTCGAAGGCTTCTTCCTGTACGACGACCACACGGTCCACGTCGAACTCGTCTCGGCCCACCTCGCCGTCACGCAGAAGCACGAACTTGCCATGTATGCACGGACGTTCACGGATCTGGCCGAACTAGCCGTCTACGGCCCGGCGGCACACGAACTCATCATGGCAGCCATCGAATCCCTGGGGTGAATGCCGGGCAAGTTGACACCTCCCTGCCCGAGATCGTCGGGCACCTCAACCGTCTGCTCGGTGAGGATCCGGGGCGGACGAGGACGAGGACGTACGGGAGCTGTTCCGCAAGGGATACCGGCTCCTCGACTTGCAGAGCCGTCCGACCGCGGAGACACCGCCGTTCGGCGCCTTCGTCTACCTCCGGGATGCCGCAGACGTCACGCGAAGGCTTCTGTGGATCTACACGCAATGCCACGGGCCCGGTGCCCCGTGAGTGTCCGGGAGGACCAGATGGTCCGGGAGCTGTCCCACTACATCTACGAGCACCCTGCCGAGCAGATGGCGCTGATACCCATCTACGCCGCCGCCCGCGACCACGCACAGCGCGGGACCTGCGTCCGCAGCCGGCGCCGCCCCATCGTGACGACAGGCGCGGTCGTCGTCGATGAGCGCAATCGAGTCCCGTCCTTGCGGCACGAAGGTACTTTCACACTCGCCGAAGCGGAGCCGGAGGATCAGGACGACTCGCTCGGAGGGGCGGCCCTGCGTCTGTTGACCGGTCGTGCGCCTCGTTGTCCCGGTCGATCGCCCCGCCCACCTCGGGCACCCACAGCGGCACGCCGTGGTGCACGAACAGCGGGAAGCTGCTGCCGAACCGGGCGCCGTGGAGGGCCCGCTGCAGCTCGCCGATCACTACCGCGCAGAAGCCGCGCCCGGGGGCCGGGCGAGACGCCGGAGCGCACGGTGGCGTCAAGGCACCCGTAGGCGGTCACCAATCGGTGAATCCAGCCTCACAACTCGAGCACAAATTACATACATCCCTCTCTTCATACTGGCCCCGATGGTCTAGATTGACCATGCTTCAGCCGTTCGGACACGAGGCGACCAATAATGATCTATAGGTCCGGCGCCACCGAAAGCCAGCAGTCGCGTCCCCGGCGCCAGACGTGGGGGTGATCAATTCTTGGAGCCCGAGCGGGGGCCTTGGGTGCGGGGAGCGCCCGAGGTTGCGACGGGTCCGGTGCGCCTCGAGAGTCCGGCAGGACATACGAGCCTGCTGCCGCCAGGGTGGGTTGTTCAAGCAGCTCTGAAATAGCCGGGATGTCATGCGGGGGGCGGGGGCCTCCCTCGGGGAGGAACAGCGCGGCGCGGGGGGCGGGGGCCTCCCGGGGCGAGGAACAGTGTTGGGCGAACACGTCGAGTCACTGGGGACCTGGGGGGTTCTGTGCCGCAAGGGGGACTAGTCGGCCCGTTTCCGTCGGCGCGCGAGCGTCTGGCGAACGGCGCAATCAGACAGCCCGCGATCGAATGGGAGCAGCGCTACCGCCGTGCCGTGATCACCAGCGATACCGTGGCCACCGCCTTCGTGGTGGCGGCGATCGGCAACTTCTTCGGGGCCCGGGACGCGGCCAACTGGCACGAGAAGTGGGGGATTCTCGCATTCGGCACCGAGCTGCTGGTGCTGGGGACGCTCGCGGTGAGCCGGTCGTGGGCTCCGGCCGTGCTCGGCCAGGGCGCCGAGGAATTCCGTCGGCTCGGACGCTCATTGTTCACGGCGACCGTCGTACTGGCGCTCGGCGGGATCGCCCTCACCTCGCGCAACATCAAGCTCTGGATCTTCGTCGCGATCCCCGCGATCGCGCTCGTCACCATGACCGCGCGGTATCTGCTCCGCCTTTGGCTGCACAAACAGCGCAAGGAAGGACGGTGCCTGAGACCGGTGCTCGCTGCCGGGAGCCCGGCCACCGTGCGCGACCTGATCACCCGAACCCGCAAGTTCCCGCACCTCGGCTGGCGGGTGGATGCGGTGTGCACGACGGACGGTCTCGGGTTCGACGGTGACCAACTGGACGGAGTGCGGGTCGTCGGCCGACTGGCGGACGTCGCGGGCCACGTCCACCGCGACGGCTACCGTGTCGTCGCGATCACACCGGACCCGCACTGGTCACCGGACCGGCTGCAGCGGCTGGCCTGGAACCTCGAAGGCAGCGACGCCGAGATGGTCGTGGCCCCCGTGCTGATGGAGGTGGCCGGCCCGCGGCTGCACATCGACGCGGTGCTCGGGATCCCGCTGCTGCGGGTCAGCATGCCGACCTTCACCGGGGGCCGCCGGGCGATCAAAGGGGTCGTCGACCGGATGGGCGCAGCGATCCTGCTGATGCTGTTCGCTCCGCTGATGGTGTTCGTCGGGCTGCTCGTGCTGGTGGACAGTCGGGGTGGGGCGTTCTACCGCCAGCGCAGGGTCGGCAAGGACGGCCGCGAGTTCACCATTCTCAAGTTCCGCACCATGGTCGCCGGGGCTGACGGGGCACGTGCCGAGCTGGCCGACCGCAACGAAGGCGCCGGCCTGCTGTTCAAGCTCCGCCGGGATCCGCGGGTGACCCGGGTGGGAGCAGTGCTGCGCCGGTACTCGATCGACGAGCTCCCGCAGCTTTTCAACGTGCTCACCGGATCGATGTCGCTCGTCGGTCCGCGGCCTCCGTTGCCGGAGGAGTCCGCTGCGTACGGCCCGGACATCCGGCGGCGTCTGCTGGTCAAGCCCGGACTCACCGGCCTGTGGCAGATCAGCGGACGCAGCGACCTGTCGTGGGAGGAGGCGGTTCGGCTGGACCTGCGGTACGTGGAGGACTGGTCGCTCGCCCTGGACACAGTGATCTTGTGGAAGACGCTGCGTGCGGTGCTCTATGGGCAGGGGGCCTACTGATGCGCAGGTGTCGCCGTCCGGCCGACGCGCGGACCGCAGGCCGGGAAGGCCTGCTCGGGGGGAGGAACGGGTCATGAGAATCAGCGTTTTCGGGCTCGGTTACGTGGGCTGCGTGTCGGCCGCGTGCCTGGCCAGCATGGGTCACGAGGTCATCGGGGTGGACGTCAACCAGGTGAAGGTCGACCTGGTCAACGACGGCAAGGCCCCGGTGGTCGAGGAACGTATCGGCGAGCTCATCGCCGAGGTCGTGCGGACCGGAGCACTACGCGCTACCGCCGACGTCCGCGAGGCGATCATGGGCAGCGAGGTGTCGCTGGTCTGCGTGGGCACGCCGTCGGAGCCCAACGGCAGCCTGTGCACCACGTACTTGGAGCGGGTCACCGAGCAGATCGGCGCCGCGCTGGCCGAGCGGGGTGGGCGGCACACCGTCGTGTTCCGCAGCACCATGCTCCCGGGCACCTGCCTGAACCTGCTGGTACCGATCCTGGAGAAGTACGTCGGCGGCACGGCCGGGGTGGACATCGGGGTCGCGGTCAACCCGGAGTTCCTGCGCGAGGGCACGAGCGTGCGGGACTTCTTCGACCCGCCCAAGACCGTCATCGGCGAGCTCGATGCGGCAAGCGGCGATGCGGTGATGGCGCTGTACGACGGCTTGCCCGGCGAGGTGTTCCGGGTGCCGGTCCCGACGGCCGAGGCGATCAAATACGCGGACAACGCGTTCCATGGACTCAAGATCGGCTTCGCGAACGAGCTGGGCGCCGTGTGTCAGGCGCTCGGGGTGGACTCGCACCAGGTGATGGACGTGTTCCTGGCCGACCGCAAGCTGAACATCAGCCCCGCCTACCTGCGGCCCGGCTTCGCCTTCGGCGGCTCCTGCCTGCCCAAGGACCTGCGCAGCCTGGTCCACGCGGCGCAGCGGGCCGACGTCTCGGTGCCCATCCTCTCCCACGTGCTGGCCTCCAACTCCGACCATCTGCAACGCGCGGTGGACCTGGTCGAGCGCACCGGCAAGCGCCGGGTGGGCCTGTTCGGGCTGTCCTTCAAACCCGGCACCGACGACCTCCGGGAGAGCCCGCTCGTCGAGCTGGCGGAGAGGCTCTTCGGCAAGGGCTACGACCTCAAGATCTACGACGCCAATGTGAGCCTCTCCCGGCTGCTCGGCGCGAACCGCGAGTACATCGAGAGCCGGCTGCCGCATCTCGCGCAACTGCTCGCGGACTCCGTCGACGAGGTGCTCGACCACGCCGAGGTGTGTCTGGTCGGGACCAGGGATCCGGCCGTGCTGGCGGCGCTGCCCCACGCGGGCGGACCGGCGATCGTCGACCTCATCCACCTTCCCGACGCCGAGGCGCGCCGGGCCGAACCGGGGTACATGGGCCTTGCCTGGTAACGCGAGCAGCGGCGACGGGCAGGGCCGGCGCGCGCTGATTCTGGTGGAGAACCTGTCGGTGCCGTTCGACCGGCGGGTGTGGCAGGAGTGCACGACGCTGCGCGACGCGGGCTGGGAGGTGCACGTCATCTGTCCCCGGGGGGAGAAGCGGGACACGGAGCCGGAGGCCGTGATCGACGGGGTGCGGATCCACCGCTACCCGTTGCGCGCGGCCACCGGAGGGCCGGCCGGCTACCTGCGGGAGTACGGATCGGCGTTGTGGCACACGGTCCGGCTGGCCCGCAAGGTCGGCCCGGTCGACGTGGTCCACGCCTGCAACCCGCCCGACCTGTTGTTCCTGCCGGCGCTGTGGATGAAGCGGCGCGGTGCGCGGTTCGTCTTCGACCAGCACGACCTGGTACCCGAGCTGTACCTCTCCCGGTTCGACCGCGGCGAAGACCTGCTCTACCGCGCCGTGTGCGCGCTGGAGAGGCGGACCTACCGGGCCGCGGACATCGTGCTCGCCACGAACGAGAGCTATCGGGACGTAGCGCTGGGTCGTGGCGGCAGGCGGCCGGAGGACGTCTTCGTGGTGCGCAGCGCGCCCGCGACCGACCGGTTCCAACCGGTGCCGCCGGAGCCGGAGTTGAAGCGCGGCAAGCCTCATCTGCTGTGCTACCTCGGCGTCATGGGTCCTCAGGACGGCGTCGACTACGCCTTGCGGGCCCTCGCGAAGCTGCGCGACGAGCTCGGGCGGACCGACTGGCACGCGGTCTTCGTCGGCGGCGGCGATGCCTTCGACGCGATGGTGGAGCTGTCCCGGCGGCTCGGTCTCTCCGAGCAGGTGCAGTTCACCGGGCGCATCCCGGACGCCGACCTGGTGCGCTACCTGTGCACCGCGGACGTGTGCCTTTCCCCCGACCCGCGCAATCCGCTCAACGACGTGTCGACCATGAACAAGGTCCTGGAGTACATGGCGATGGGACGGCCGATCGTCTCGTTCGACCTCCGGGAGGCGCGCGTCTCCGCCGGTGACGCCGCCCTCTACGCGCCCGACGACGACGAGGCCCAGTTCGCCAAGCTCATCGCGCTGCTCCTCGACGATCCGGAGAAGCGGGCCCGGATGGGCAGGATCGGCCAGGAGCGGATCAGCGGCCCGCTCTCCTGGCGGAACTCGCAAGCGTCGCTGCTCGCCGCCTATGCCGCCGCCTGCCGGGACCATGCCCCGGTGTCGGCACGTGGGCCGGTCCGTACGGGGAAGAGGCCGCACCATTGAGTGATGACACGATCCGCCTGGTCACGATCGGACGGATTCTCCGTCGGCGGTGGCGGCTTCTCGCCGTACTCGCCGTAGTGGGTGCGCTCTTCGGCTACGGCACCTCGGTGCTGCTGTTGCCGCCGCGCTACACGGCAGAGGCGTCGGTGCTGCTGCCGGGTCAGTGGGAAGAGCGCGAACTGCTGACCCAGGTGGACATCGCGACCAGTTCGACGGTGGTCGAACGCGTGGCCGCCACGCTCGGCTGGAAGGGCGTCAGCGGCGCCGACCTGCGGGATCAGGTGAGCGCCAAGGCCGACGACGGGAACATCATCAAGATCTCGGGTACGGCCGACACCCCGGAGCGCGCGCAACGGCTCTCCGATCAGGTGGCCCAGCAGTTCGTCACCTTCGCCGTACGCATCGCGGGCGGCAGCACCGACCCCGAGGCCGATACGGCGACAGAGGCGCTGCGGAAGCAGGTGGCGGAGACCAACCGCCGTATCACCGACCTGGCCAAAGCGGCCGATCCGGGGCAGACCGTGGAGGGTGTGCAGGCCCGCACCGAGCTTGAGGGTCTGCGCACCGGGCTGCAGGACGCCATGAAGAAGCTGGAGGAGGCCAACCCCGCGACAACCAAGGCCAGCATGGTCGTCATGGGGCCGGCGCCCCGGCCGACCGGCGCGGCAGCCCCGACGAGGACACAGCTCATCGCCGCCGGGGCGCTGCTGTTCTTCCTGCTCGCGGTCGTCGGCCATCTCGCCGCCGCACGCGTGAGCCGCCGGCTGCGCACCGAACCGGAGATCGCCGCGGCGCTCGGCTCGCCGTTCCTCGGCACCGTCGACGTGCCCGGTGAACGGCGCGGGCACCGCCCCGAAGGCCGTGGCTCACGGGCCCGGCTGCGCCGGCTTCTCGGCATCGACACCCGATGGGACATACCGACCCCGCAGCGGTCCGGCGACGAGGCCGAGAGGCGGATCCGCTACCGGCGGGTGTGCGCCCGCCTCCGGGACCAACTGCCTGCCCCCCGGCGGCTGCTGGTCGTCGTACCGGAAGGCGACGAGGTCGCCCGGCTGGCCGCCGGGCAGCTCGCCGCCGAGGCCACCAGTGATCCGCTGCTGCGGGTGGTGGAGGTCTCGGTGGACCGGCCGATCGTGCCCGACCGCGACACCGAGTCCGGTGCCCTGGCCGTCCTCAGCGCGGGGAGCTGGACCGCCAGGGAACTCGCCGGCATCGCCGAGGCGTGTGCGGACGGCGGGCACGAGCTCGTCGGCGTCGTCGTCGCCGGCACGGTCCGCCCCCGCCCGGCGCGGACTGCCGACCGCCCTTCTGACGAGGCCACCCTGGCGCTCGCGGTTCACGGCCACGCGACAGGAGACTCAGCGTGACGACGAGCACGACTTCGGAGTCGTCGGCCGCCACTCCGCTCCTCGACCTGCAGGCGCTGGTGGTCGCGGTGCGCAGACGCCGCCGCCTGTGGGGCGCCATGGCGCTGCTCGGACTGCTGATCGGCGCGGCCGTGGCGGTCCTGCTGCCGCCGGCACCGGCCGCCGTGACCAAGGTGCTGGTCGCGCATCAGGAGGACCAGCCCAACGACACCGGAACGCTGATCCGCACCGACGCCCAGCTGCTGGTGACGTCGCGGATTGCCGGCCAGGCCCTCCGGATCCTCAAGTCCCCGGAAAAACCAGAGGACTTCATGCGGGACTACCGGGGCACCGGACTGACCAACAACGTCCTCCAGATCGATGTGACAGGCAAGACCGACGCGGAAGCGGTGGCCCGGGCCAAGGCACTGGCCGAAGCGTTCGTCGCGGACCACGCCAAGCGCATACAGGGCATCGCCGACGCCAACGCCCAGGGCCTGCTCGACCAGCGTAACCGCATGCAGGCGGAGCTCGCCGACGTGAACAAGGAGATCGGCGGCCGGTCGCCCGACACCGACCCCAAGGACGCGGCGAACATCGAGTCGCTCTTCGCGCGGCGGGCCGAACTCACCTCGCAGATCTCCGACTTCGGCCAACGCGCCGAGGAGGCGCGCGTCGGCGCGCCCCAGCTCGTCGCCGGCACACAGATCGTGGACGCTCCGCGCGCTGTGCGGCACTCCCTGCCCAAGGCTGTCGTCACCAACGGAGTGATCGGACTTGTCCTCGGGCTCTTCCTCGGGCTCGCGCTGGCCGCGGTCGGCGTGGTGGTGGCGGACCGCCCCGTGCTGCGCCGGGACATCGCAGGGAACCTCGGCGCCTCGGTCATCGCGGAGCTGCCCCGCCGTTCCGGCAGGCTGTGGCAGCGCCGGCGGACCCGGGTGGCACGCGAACGGCTCACCACGACGCTGGCCCGCACCGCGCGCGGCTCCGCGGAACCGCTGTCGCTGCTGGAACTGGGCTGCGCGCGCAGCACGACCGTGATCGCCCTGGGCCTCGCCCGGGCGCTGGCGGAGGACGGGCCGGTGGTCGTCGTCGACGGTCTCCCCGGCCCGCAGCTCGCCCGCCGCCGCCCGAAGCCAGGAGACCCCACGGTGGTCGGCGGTGAACACGCCGCGGCCGTGTCGCCCCAGGACCAGCGGATCGGCGTCGGCTCGGTGGCGCCCGGCACGGCGTGGACCGACCTCCAGTACCTCGGAACCCAGACCGTGCTCGTCGTGCGTGCCGGGCACGGCAGCGCCGCCTGGCTGCACACCGTGGCGCGGCAGCTCGCGGACCAGCGCATTCCGGTGATCGGTGTGGTGCTGATCGACCCCGATCCGCGGGACCGGACCGACGGCACGCTGTGGGACGGACTGCACACCGCGCTGCGTGGCCGGAGCGAGCGGCCGGTCCTGCAGAACGGCACGGGCCGACGGCGCGCGGACCGGCAGCCGATACGGGCCGCACGGGTCCCGGACGACGACCAGGAGGTGAGGTAGGACATGTGTGGCATCGCAGGCACTTACCGATGGCCGGACGGAAAGGCCGTGACCGACCGGCTCACCGACACCCTCGCCCACCGCGGCCCGGACGGCGCGGGCCGCTACGGTCACCCCGTCGGTGACGGCGAAGTACAGCTCGGGCACCGCCGGCTGGCCATCATCGACCTCTCCGAGACCGGCGCCCAGCCGATGGTCTCGGACGGCCTCGCCCTGACGTACAACGGCGAGCTGTACAACGCGCCCGAGCTGCGCGCCGAGCTGGCGGCCACCGGGGTGCGCTTCCGCGGTACTTCCGACACCGAGGTAGTACTTGAGGCCTGGCGGCGCTGGGGCACGGACTGCCTGTCCCGGCTGCGCGGCATGTTCGCGTTCGGCATCTTCGACGAACGCACCGGTGACCTGGTGCTCGCCCGCGACCAGCTCGGCATCAAGCCGCTGTTCCTGCTCCGGCGCGGCAGGGGCCTGATGTTCGCCTCCGAGCTCAAGGCGCTCGCCGCCGCGACCGGCGGGTCGCTGGAGGTGGACCAAGCGGCGCTGGTGGCCTCACTGCTGTACTACTGGGTGCCGGACTCGCGCTGCGCGTTCCGCGAAGCGGAGAAGCTGCCCCCGGGGAGCTGGCTGCGGTGCCGGCCCGACGGCCGGGTGGAGCGCGGCCGGTTCTGGAACCTGAAGGACGTCGCCGCCGAGGGCCGGGACCGGGCCCTGGCCGGTGAGCGGCCGGACCTGGCCGCCGTCGTCGAGGAGTCGACCCGGCACCACCTGCTCTCCGACGTACCCGTGGCGACCTTCCTCTCCGGCGGCCTCGACTCCAGCTACCTGACCGCGCTGGCGGCCCGCCACCAACCCGGGATCTCCGCCTACACGATCGGCTTCCGCGCCGAGGACGCCAGGTTCGAGGCGATGCCGGACGACCTGCGCTACGCCCGGCAGGTCGCCGAGCAGTTCGGCGTCGACCTGCACGAGATCGAGATCGCCCCGAACGTGCTCGACCTGCTGCCGCAGATGACGTACAGCCTGGACGAGCCGATCGGCGACCCCGCCGCGATCAACACGTACCTGATCTGCACGGCCGCACGGGAGGCCGGGGTCAAGGTGATGCTCTCGGGGATGGGGGCCGACGAGCTGTTCGCGGGGTACCGCAAGCACCTGGCCAACCTGCTCGCGCTGCGCTACCAGCGCGTCCCGCGGTCACTGCGCCGCGGGGTGTCCGGAGTGGTGGACCGGCTGCCGGTCGCCACGGCCCGCCGGGGGTACCGGTCGGTGCGCTTCGCGAAGCGGTTCCTCTCCTTTGCCGATCTGCCGGAGGAGACCGCGTTCCGGCGCAGCTACACCATGTACGACCAGGACGAGCTGCTCGCCCTTCTCGATCCCGACCTGGCCGGGACCGTCGACGACGTGCTGACCGAACACGCGGACGTCTACCAGGACAACGACCTCGACGACTTCGTCAACCGCATGTGCCTGACCGACGCCCGGATGTTCCTGCCGGGCCTGAACCTCGCTTACACGGACCGGTCGAGCATGGCCGCGTCGACCGAGGTACGGGTGCCGTATGTGGACGTCGAGGTGGTCAAGGCGGCGTTCGCCGTGCCCGGTGATCGCAAGATCGTCGGACGACAGGGCAAGGCCGTCCTCAAGGAGGCGGCCACCTCGGTCCTGCCCCGGGAGATCGTCTACCGGCCCAAGGGCCTGTTCAGCGCCCCGCTGCGCGCCTGGATGAGCCGGGACCTGGCACCGCTGGTGCGCGAGGTGGTGAACGACGGCCTGCTCGTCAGTTCCGGGTTCCTGCGCCGCGACGCGCTGGCACGCATGGTCGCCGAGGACGCCGCCGGGCAGCGGGACTTCTCCAAACATCTGTGGCACGTACTGACCCTCGAGTACTGGTATCGCGACGCGACCTCCGGGTCCGGCCAGAGCACTCGGTTGACGGCTTAGGAATCAGGAGTTCTCGGGTGAAGCAGGTCGTACAGAACTACAAGAGCGGCGAGCTGGCGGTGCTCGACGTTCCGGCGCCGGGGTGCAAGCCGGGCGGTGTGCTGGTCCGCAGCGCCTTCTCACTGATCTCCACCGGGACCGAGCTCATGAAGGTCTCCGAGGCCGGCATGTCGATGCTGGGCAAGGCCCGCTCCCGGCCGGACCAGGTGGCCAAGGTCATGCAGAGCGTGGCCACCAACGGGGTGCCCGCCACCTACCGCAAGGTGATGGGCAAGCTGGACTCCTACACGCCGCTGGGCTACTCGCTGTGCGGGGTGGTCGAGCAGGTCGGTGCCGGGATCGAGGACGTGAAGGCCGGAGACCTCGTGGCCTGCGCCGGCAACGAGCACGCGCTGCACGCCGAGCTGAACTGGGTGCCGAAGAACCTCTACGCCCCGGTCCCCGACGGCCTCGCTCCGCGGCACGCGGCCTTCGGCACCGTCGGGTCGATCGCGATGCAGGGCGTCCGCCAGGGCGAACCGCAGCTCGGCGAGGTGGCGCTGGTCATCGGCCTCGGGCTGATCGGGCAGCTGGTGGTGCAGCTGCTCGCCTCCGCGGGAGTCCGCGTGGTCGGAGCCGACCCCGACCCGGTGCGTTGCGAACTCGCCGAGCGCATGGGCGCCGCGGCCTGCGGCGATCCCGCGTCCGCGGCCGTGGAAGCCGCCGTCGCCGAACTCACCGGCGGTCACGGCGTGGACCAGGTGTACCTGGCCGCCGGCGGCAGCAGCAACCAGCCCGTCGAGCTGGCCGCCCACCTCTGCCGGGACCGCGGCCGGGTCGTCGACATCGGCAAGTGCCGCCTGGACCTGCCGTGGAACGCGTACTACGAGAAAGAGCTCGACGTCCGGTTCTCGCGCAGTTACGGCCCCGGGCGCTACGACCCGGAGTACGAGTTGGAGGGGCGGGACTACCCGATCGGCCACGTGCGCTGGACCGAGCGCCGCAACCTGGCGTGCTTCCTCGATCTCCTCGCCCGCGGCAGCGTCGACGTGGAGCCCTTGGTCTCCCACGTCGCCGACTTCGACGACGCCGTTGACACGTACCGGCGGCTGAAGGACGGCGACCTCAAGGCCGTGGCCGTGCTGTTCCGGTACCCCGAACCCGAGGCGGAGGCGGAGGAGGCGGGGACCCCGGCGATCGTCGTGCCCGCGGTGAAGCGATCCGGCGGCGGAGCATCCACCCCGGCCCGGGCCGACAGGACGCCGGTGCGCCTCGCGTTCGTCGGCGCGGGAAACTACGCGACGTCGATGCTGCTGCCGCACCTGGCACAGCGTGAGGGCGTCAAGCTGTCGGCAGTCGTCACCACCACGGCGCTGTCTGCGGCCAACGCGCAGCGGAAGTTCGGCTTCGCCGAGGCGACCACCGATCTCGACGCCGTGCTCGGCGACAAGTCCATCGACGCGGTGTTCGTGGTCACCCGGCACAGCTCGCACGCCGAACTGACCCGCAGAGCACTGCTGGCAGGCAAGACCGTGTTCGTGGAGAAGCCCCTGGCCCTCACCGAGGACGAGCTGGCCGGCGTACTCGCGGCGGTGGAGGAGTCCGGCAACGACCGGCTGCAGGTGGGCTTCAACCGCCGGTTCGCGCCGCTGCTGCAGGAGAGCAGGAAGCGGTTCGGTGCCCGGACCGGTCCGGCGAGCCTCCGCTACCTGGTCAACGCGGGCCGGCTGCAGCACGGCAGCTGGTACCTGCGACAGGGCACCGAGGGCTCGCGGTTCGCCGGCGAGGGCGGACACTTCATCGACACGGCGAGCTGGCTGCTGGAGGCCGACCCGATATCGGTGTACGCGACAGCCGCGCCCGGCAACGAGGACCTGCAGGTCCTCCTGCGCTACCCGGACGGGTCCACCGCCACCATCAGCTACGTCACCACGGGCGCACCCGGCTTCCCCAAGGAGACGCTGGACCTGGTCGCGGACGGCAAGGTGCTGCGGCTCGACGACTTCGTCCGTGCCTCGGTCTACGGCCGTAAGAAATGGGTCAGTTCGCGGCTGCCCAAGGCCCGGGACAAGGGCCAGTCCGCCGAGCTGGCCGCGTTCGTCAAGGCCGTGCGGACCGGTGGGCCGATGCCGGTGCCGCTGGAGTCGTTGGTCGCCACCACCTCGGCCACCCTCGCCGTGCAGACCGGCCTGGCCGGCGGTGTGCCGGTGGCGTTGGCGGTAACGCGATGACCATGAGCGCGGGCTGGTACCTGCGGCGGCTGTCCCGGATGGGACCGCGGGAGGTCGCGGGCCGGGCGGGTGACGCCGTGCGCAGGCGGCGGTGGCGGTCGGCGCGGCCGGACTGCCCGAGCGTGACCGGCGCCCGGTTCACCGCGGTCCTGCCCGCGGGAACGGTCGCCGCGGTGCCACCAGACGCCGCGAAACGGCTCGTCGCCGAGGCGGACCGGCTGATGTACGGGCACGCCGAGTTCTTCGGGGTGGTCCGCGACGACCTGGACGACCCGGACTGGTGGTGCGACCCGAAGACCGGGCGCCGGGCTCCGTGGGGCTACGCCTTCGACGTGCCGTACCGGAACGAGGACGTGGTCGGG
Source organism: Streptomyces sp. NPDC007095 (assembly GCF_040634475.1). Lineage (NCBI taxonomy): Bacteria > Bacillati > Actinomycetota > Actinomycetes > Kitasatosporales > Streptomycetaceae > Streptomyces > Streptomyces sp. NPDC007095. The sequence goes on along the minus strand of NZ_JBEYFS010000024.1, from coordinate 17,541 downwards.
GACATCAAACAGATCTGGGAGCTGTCCCGGCATCAGTACCTCACCGTGCTCGCCGCCGCCTACGCGGTCACCGGGGACGAGCGGTACGCCGAGCGCGTCGCCGAGCATCTGCGGTCGTGGTGGGCGGCCAACCCACCGCTGCGCGGTGTGCACTGGATCAGCGGCATCGAGCTGGGCATCCGGCTGCTGTCCTGGGTGTGGATCCGGCGGCTGCTCGACGGCTGGCCGGGCGCGACCGGGCTGTTCGAGGGCAACCCGGTGGCGCTGAACCAGATCTGGCACCACCAGCGCTGGCTGGCCGCCTTCCCCAGCCGGGGGTCCTCGGCGAACAACCACGTCATCGCCGAGACCGCCGGGCAGTTCGCCGCGGCCTGCGCGTTCGACTGGTTCCCCTCCTCGGCGCGTTGGCGAGCCGGCGCGCTGCGGTCGCTGGAGCGGCAGCTGCACAGCAACACCTTCGACTCCGGCCTCAACCGTGAGCTGGCCACCGAGTACCACGGACTTGTGCTGGAGCTCGGGCTGGCCGCGGTGGCCGAGGCAGATGCCGCCGACGTGCCGGTCCCCGAGTCGATCCGGCTGGTACTGCTGCGGATGACGGACGCGCTCGCGGCCGTCGTGGACAACCGGCTGCGGCCGCCGCGTCAGGGGGACGCGGACGACGGACACGGTCTGGTGGTGGACGGCGCGGGCACCGACCGCTGGGCCTCGCTGCTGGCCACCGGCGACGCCGTGTTCGGCCGGCTCGCCTGGTGGCCGGCGGTGACCGGCGCCGATGTGCGTACCCCGCTGCTGGCCGCGCTCATCCGGCCGTACCCGGAAAGCGGAACCGCATCGGCCGTGACCCGCCCGACAAGCCGCCCGACCCACTTCGCCGACGCGGGGCTCACCGTCCTGCGCGGTCCGGGGGAGATCTGGGCCCGCTGCGACGGAGGTCCGCACGGCTTCCTGTCCATCGCCGCGCACGCCCACGCGGACGCGCTGTCCGTGGAGGTCCGGCACGACGGGGTCGACGTGCTCGCCGACCCGGGGACGTACTGCTACCACGGGCAGCCCGAGTGGCGGCAGTACTTCCGGTCCACGCTCGGCCACAACACCCTCCAACTGGACGGCGGTGACCAGTCCGTCTCCGGCGGCCCGTTCCTGTGGACCCGGCATGCCCGCAGCCGTGTCCTGGTCGCGGACGCGTCCGGCGAGGGGGTGGCCCGCTGGTGTGCCGAGCACGACGGCTACCAGGGCTCCGTGCACCGCCGCCGGGTGGAGCTGACGGCCGCGAGCCAGGAGCTGCGGGTCGTCGACGAGGTGCGCGGCCCGCGCCGGGCCGTGCGCCTGGCGTTCCACCTCGGCCCTGCCGTCGCCGCGGACCTGGTGGGGCACCGGGCAGTGCTCACCTGGATCCGGGACGGTGAGGGGCGTTCCGCCGTGCTGGACCTGCCCGGGCAGTTGTCCTGGCAGGCGCACCGCGGCGAGACCGAACCGCCGCTGGGCTGGTACTCCGCGGGATTCGGACGCAAGGAACCCACCACCACGCTGGTCGGCACCGGCTTCGCCGACGGCACGGACGGGTTCACCACCGTGCTCAGGTTCCACGGCTAGGGGGGCGCGTGGGGATCAAGAGGCGGCACTGGGCGTTGGCGGCGGCACCGCTGGCGCTGGCCCTGCTGACGGCGACCGGCTGTGAGAGCACGTCGGGAGCCGAGGCGGACCCGAAGGCCGCGCCATCCGCATCTGCATCCGCCGCGTCCGCGGCCCGATCCGTGGCCCGGGTGTGCGCCCACCCCGCGGCCGGGCCGGCGAAGGCGCCGGCAGGCGCGGTGACCGTCGACCCCGCGGTGGTCGGTGACCTGGCCGCGAAGACCAAGAGCAGCCCCCCGAACACCACGTTCTGGCTTCGACCTGGCAGGCACAGGCTCGACCCGGACCGCTACGCCCAGGTCATCCCCAAGAAGGGGGACCACTATCTGGGTGCGCCGGGCGCGGTGCTCGACGGCCGGAAGAAGAACCAGTACGCGTTCGCCGGTACCGCCCGCGAAGTCACCATCCGCTATCTGACCGTGCAGGGTTTCGTCGCGCCGCAGGACGAGGGCGTCGTCAACCACGACTCGGCCGACGGGTGGGTGATCGAACACACGACGATCCGGGACAACTCCGGCGCCGGGCTGATGGCCGGTGCCCGCCAGCAGATCCGCGCCAACTGCCTGCGCGACAACGGCCAGTACGGCATGAACGCGTACAAGGGCAACGGCCGCATCACCGGCCTGGTCGTCGAGGGCAACGAGATCGTGGGCAACAACACCGGCGACTGGGAGCGGCGGCGGAAGGGCTGTGGCTGCACCGGAGGCATCAAGTTCTGGGCCGTCAACGGCGCCGACGTGAGCGGCAACTGGGTGCACGACAACCGCGGACCCGGGCTGTGGGCGGACACCGACAACAACGACTTCCGCATCGAGAACAACGTGATCGAGGCCAACGACGGTGCCGCACTGATCTACGAGACCAGCTACAACGCGGTCATCCGGGACAACACGATCCGGCGGAACAACTGGGTCGAGGGCCGCAAGGCGGCCGACAGCGGCGACAACTTCCCGTACGCGACCGTCTACCTGTCCGAGTCCGGGGGCGAACCACGGGTCCCGGCCCGCACCGACAAGATCGAGATCTACCGGAACGTGCTGGAGGACAACTGGAACGGGATCACCCTCTGGGAGAACGCCGACCGGTTCTGCAACAGCCCGGCCAACACCTCGTCCGGTGACTGCACCCTGCTGGTGAAGAAGACCGCCAGCTGCGCGAAGCCGGCCATCGCCAAGGCACCCCTCTACTCCGACTGCCGGTGGAAGACCCAGCGGGTCGACATCCACGGCAACCGCTTCGTGCTCGACGAGTCCGTCGTCAAGTGCACGGAGAAGTGCGACCGCATGGCGGTGCTGTCCAACTACGGCACCTATCCGGACTGGTCGCCGTACCAGGGCGAGGGCGTGGCCGACGCGATCACCGAGAAGCAGCACAACCGCTGGCACGACAACACCTACGTCGGGCCATGGAAGTTCGTCGCCCAGGACCAGAGCCGGGTGCTCGACTTCGGGCAGTGGCAGGCGACGCCGTACCTGCAGGACAAGGGCAGCACCCTCGACCTACAGGCCGGTGGTTGAGATGGGCGGCGACCTGACGCGCGGTGGCCTGCCGGGCGGACCGGACACGGCGGGAACGCGGCCCGGCGCCGAAGCGCGCCCGGCCGGCACACCGAGGATCGTCGGGATCGTCTGGGGGCTGCTGGTCCTCAACACGCTCGGCTCCGCCGGCGCCAAGACCATCGTCCCGCTGCCCCGCTCCCTCATCCAGATGGTCACCATGGGCTCGCTGGTCGCCGCGTTCACGCTGGCGCTCGCGGTCAACCAACGGCTGCGCATCCGGCCCAGCGCCTACGTGCTCCTGCTCACCCTGCTGCTGGTGTCGAGCGTGATCTCCAGCGCGAGCCTGGAGTCCGGGCTCGGCGCGTTGTTCCGCTGCTTCCGGCTGGCTCTCTTCATCGGCACACTGTGGCTGCTCAGCCGCTGGTGGGACGGCAGCCTGACGTTCGTCCGCCACCACATCCGGATGTACTTCGCGGTGCTCGCATCGGTGGCCGCCGGCCTGGTCGTCTCACCGGGCGCGGCCCTGCCCGGCCTCTACGGCGGACGCCTCGTCGGCGCGCTGTGGCCGCTCACCCCGCCGCAGATCGGGCAGTACGCGGCGGTGATCATCGGGCTCACCGTGCTGCTCGTCCTGGGCCGCCGGACCGACAGGGTCAGCGCCGTGGCGGTCATCGTGCCGTCCTTCGTGCTGCTCGCGCTGACCCATACCCGGACGGCCACGCTCGGCCTGTTCATCGGACTGGCCCTGGCGATCTGCTCGCTCATCCTGACCAGCGCCGCGGCCCGCCGGTTCTTCACCTGGGCGGTGCTGTGCGCCGTGGTGGCCGCGGTCGGGTTCGCCTCCGCGCTGCAGTCGTGGTTCCTGCGCGGACAGAGCCAGGAGAACTTCTCCAGTCTCACCGGCCGGGCCAAGGTCTGGAACGCCCTGCTGGCCGCGCCCCGGTCGACCTTGGAGCAGGTGTTCGGCGTGGGCCTGGGCGACAAGTCGTTCGGCGGGCTGCCGATCGACAACAGCTGGCTGGCCGTCTACAACGAGCAGGGTCTGATCGGCGTCACCCTCGTCGCGGCGATCATCATCGTGCTGGGCGCCGTCGCGCTGCTGCGGCCACCGTCGCTGCAAAGGGCCTGCGCGATCTTCCTGATCAGCTACTGCGCCATCGCGTCGTACACCGAGGCCGGTCTCGGCGACGCCTCGCCGTATCTGCTTCATCTGGCCCTGGCCGCCGCGCTGCTGGCGGCACCCGCCGAGGCCGCTGCCCTCCCGATGCCCGAAGTCCCTCGACGACACATCCCGCGCTGGGCCCGTAGATCGGAGGTGACCTGAGCATGCACGTACTCGTGGTGCACAACCGCTACGCCTCGGCGCAGCCGAGCGGGGAGAACAAGGTCGTCGACCAGGAGGTGGCGCTGCTGCGCGGGGCCGGCCACCAGGTCGAGGTGTTCGAGCGGCGCAGCGACGACATCGCCGCCCGGTCCCTGCTGGGCAAGGTCGCGGTACCGCTGCTGGTGCCGTGGAACCCGGCGGTCCGCGCGGAGCTCGCCGCCCGGCTTCGCACCGAGCGGCCGGACGTGGTGCACGTCCACAACGTCTTCCCGCTCCTGTCGCCGGCGGTGCTGGCCGCCTGTGCCGACGCCGGCGTGCCCGCCGTCGCCACACTGCACAACTACACCCAGATCTGCCCGCCCGGCACGCTGCAGCGGGACGGCCGGCCGTGCACCGAGTGCGTCGGGTCCGCGCCGCTGCCCGCCGTCCGGCACGGCTGCTACCGGAACTCCCGGCTGGCGACGGTACCGCTCGCGGTCGGCATGTCGGTCAACCGACGACGGTGGTGGTCCGGCGTGGAGCGGTTCTTCTGCATCTCCGCGGCGCAGCGCGACGTCCTGGTGCGGGCCGGCATGCCGGCCGAGCGACTGGCGGTGAAGCACAACTTCGTGCCCGAACCGGGCGCCTGCCGAGCGGGCGCAGGCGAGCATCTGCTCTATCTCGGCCGGCTCGCGGAGGCCAAGGGCGTGCGGCTGCTCATGGCCGCGTGGGACGAACTCGCCGCCGACGGCGGAGTGGGCGTCCCGCTCGTGATCGCCGGTACGGGGCCGCTGGAGCCGGAGGTGACCGCCTGGGCGGCGGGCCGGGACGACGTCCGGTACGTCGGCCTCTACGACACGGCGGAGTGCCGGGAGGCCATCGCGCGGTCGGTCGCCGTGGTGGCTCCCTCGACGTGGCTGGAGGCGTTCGGCCTGGTGGTCGTGGAGGCGATGGCGGCCGGGGTACCGGTCGTCGCCGCCGGTCACGGCGCCTTCGTCGAACTCGTCGAGGACGGGGTGACCGGGCTGCTGCACCTGCCGGGCGAGTCCGCATCGCTCGCGTCCTGCCTGCGCCGGATCACGGCCGAGTCGGCCCGCAACCGGGAGATGGGCCAGGCGGCCCGGCGCCGTTACGAGCAGGACTTCAGCCCGGCCGTCGGGCTGGAGCGCCTGGTGGAGGAGTACCGCACCGCGATCGCGGGTCGGTCAGCACTGGCTCGCGGCGGGGACACACGCGCGAGCAGGGGGGATGGGGACAGTAGATGACACGATGCCGACTCTGCGGCTCGGAAGCGATGACGAGCGTCGTCGACCTTGGGGCGACGCCACCATGTGAGAGCTTTCTCGCCGCGGACCAACTGGACCAGCCGGAGCCGGCGTACCCGCTGCACCTGCGGGTCTGCACCGACTGCTGGCTCGCGCAGATCCCGCCGCTGATCACGCCGGAGGAGACGTTCAAGGAGTACGCGTACTTCTCCTCGTTCTCTACCTCCTGGGTGGAGCACGCGCGCACGTTCGTCGCCGACGCCGTACAGCGGCTGGGTCTCGGCTCCGACGCCTTCGTGGTCGAGGTCGCGAGCAACGACGGGTACCTGCTGAGGCACGTGGTCGACCGCGGGATCCGCTGCCTCGGCATCGAGCCGTCGGTGAACGTCGGCGCCGCGGCACGGGACGCGGGTGTGCCCACGCTCACGGAGTTCCTGTCCCCGGACACGGGCTCGGCCGTCCGCGCCGAGCACGGCCCGGCGGACCTGGTCGTGGCCAACAACGTGTACGCGCACATCCCCGACGTGGTCGGGTTCACCCGTGGGCTGCGCGCCCTGGTCGCCGACGACGGCTGGGTCTCCATCGAGGTGCAGCACCTGCTGACCCTGATCGAGGAGAACCAGTACGACACGATCTACCACGAGCACTTCCAGTACTACACGGTCGCGTCCGCGACCCGAGCCCTGGCGAGCGGCGGACTCGCGCTCGTGGACGTCGAGTTGCTGCCCACGCACGGCGGCTCCATCCGGCTGTGGGCCCGGCCGACCGAGGTGGCCGGCGAGCCGACCAATGGGGTATCCCCTGCTCGAGCGGAGCCGAGAGCTTGGGGAAGGGTGGCCGACGTGCTGGCCCGGGAGAAGGCCGCCGGGCTGCAGGAGCTGTCCGGGTACACCGAGTTCTCCGCCCGGGTGGCCAAGGTGCGCCGGGACCTGCTGCGGTTCCTCATCGACGCGGCCGAGCGCGGCGAGACGGTCGTCGGCTACGGCGCCCCGGGCAAGGGCAACACCCTGCTCAACCACTGCGGCATCCGGCCCGACCTGCTCGCGTACACGGTCGACCGCAACCCCTACAAGCACGGCAGGTTCACCCCGGGCACCCGTATCCCGATCCTGCCGCCCGAGCAGATAGCCGCCGACAAGCCGGACTACGTCCTCGTCCTCCCATGGAACCTGCGGGCCGAGCTGGTCGAGCAGCTGTCCTTCGTGCACGACTGGGGCGGCCGACTGGTCTTTCCGATCCCGGAACTGAGCATTGTCGAGGTCAAGTCATGAAGGTCGTTCTGTTCTGCGGCGGTTACGGGATGCGCATGCGCAACGGAGCCTCCGACGACGTGCCCAAGCCGATGGCGATGGTCGGGCCGCGACCGCTGATCTGGCACGTCATGCGCTACTACGCGCACTTCGGGCACACGGAGTTCATCCTGTGTCTCGGGTACGGGGCTCACCACATCAAGAACTTCTTCCTCAACTACGAGGAGACGGCGTCCAACGACTTCGTGCTGCGGGCCGGTCGGACCGAGCTGCTGTCCACCGACATCGCGGACTGGACGATCACCTTCGCGCAGACCGGCATCGAGTCGCCGATCGGGGAGCGGCTGCGCCGGGTGCGGCACCATCTGGACGGCGACGAGATGTTCCTCGCCAACTACGCCGATGTGCTCACCGATGCCCCGCTGCCGGAGATGATCGACCGGTTCGCCCGGCGCGACGCCGGTGCGTCGATGATGGTGGTGCCGCCGCAGTCCTCGTTCCACTGCGTGGAGCTGGGCGAGGACGGCCTGGTGGGGGGCATCACCGCGGTGAGCGAACTGCCGCTGTGGGAGAACGGCGGCTACTTCGTGCTCCGCCAGGAGGTCTTCGACCACATACCGGAGAACGGGGACCTGGTCGCCGACGGATGTGCCCAACTGGCCAAGCGGGGGCGGCTGGTGGCGCACCAGCACCGTGGCTTCTGGAAGCCGACCGACACCGTGAAGGAGCGGGCCGCGCTCGACGACGCCTACGTCCGGGGCGACCGCCCGTGGGCCGTGTGGGAACGGGACCGCGCCGGAGCCAGAGCGTGATCCGGCTCGGGGCCGGGCCTGTGGACCGGATCGTCGCGGTGGGCGCGCACTGCGACGACATCGCCATCGGCGCCGGCGGCACACTGCTGACGCTGTGTCAGGCGCGGCCGGGCATCCGTGTCGACGCGCTGGTGCTCTCCGGCGGCGGCAGCGAGCGGGAGCAGGAGGAGCAGGCCGCGCTCGCCGCCTTCTGCCCGGGCGCCGATCTGAGGCTGACCGTGCACAAGCTGCCGGACGGCCGGCTGCCCGCGCACTGGGAGGAGGCAAAGGCCGCGGTCGAGGAACTGCGCGAGCGCACCGAGCCGGATCTCGTGCTGGCCCCGCGCACGGATGACGCGCACCAGGACCACCGCGGCCTGGCGCAGCTGATACCCACCGCGTTCCGCGACCACCTCGTGCTCGGCTACGAGATCGTCAAGTGGGACGGCGACCTCGGCCGCATGGCGGCGTACCAGCCGATGTCGCCGGAGATCGCCGAACAGAAGGTGCGGCTGCTGCAGGAGCACTACGCCTCGCAGCGGCACCGGCCCTGGTACGACCGGGAGGCCTTCCTCGGCCTCGCGCGGATCCGCGGCATCGAATGCCACGAGCGATACGCCGAGGCGTTCGCCGTCACCAAACTCACGCTCGATCTGGGGGACTGAACCTTGCGCGTACTGCTGACCGGACACCAGGGCTACCTGGGGACCGTCATGGCCCCGGTCCTGGCGGCCGCCGGGCACGAGGTCGTCGGCCTCGACGCCGGCCTGTTCGCCGACTGCGTCCTCGGCCCGGCGCCCGCGGACCCGCCGGGGCCGCGGGTGGACCTGCGCGACGTCACGGCCGAGCACGTGGCCGGGGTGGATGCCGTGATCCACCTGGCCGCGCTGTCCAACGACCCGCTGGGATCGCTGGCGCCGGAGCTCACCTACGACATCAACCACCACGCGTCCGTGCGGCTGGCCAGGCTGGCTCGCGACGCCGGAGTGCGGCGCTTCCTGTACGCGTCGACCTGCTCCGTCTACGGCGCCTCCGGCGGCGACGACCTCGTGACCGAGGACGCCCCGCTGCGCCCGGTGACGCCGTACGCGGAGTCGAAGGTGCGGGTCGAGGACGACCTGCACGCGCTGGCCGACGGCGACTTCACCCCGGTGTTCATGCGCAACGCCACCGCCTTCGGCTACTCGCCCCGGCTGCGCGCCGACATCGTGCTGAACAACCTGGTGGGCCACGCGCTCCTGTCCGGCGAGGTGCTTGTGCTCTCCGACGGCACCCCCTGGCGCCCGCTGGTGCACGCGGCCGACATCGCACGGGCCTTCACGGCCGCGCTGACCGCGCCGCGCGAGGCGGTGCACGACCGGGCGTTCAACATCGGCAGCGAGATCAACAACGTCACGGTCGCCGAGATCGCCGATCAGGTCGCCGAGGCGGTGGCCGGCGCGAAGGTGGTGATCACCGGGGAGAACGGTGCCGATCCGCGGTCCTACCGGGTGGACTTCTCCCGGTTCCGCGCCGCGCTGCCCGGCTTCGACTGCGAGTGGACGGTGAAGCAGGGCGCACTCGAACTCGCCGACGCCTACCGGAAGTTCGACCTGACCCGGGAGGACTTCGAGCAGCGCTTCACCCGCCTCGCCGTGCTGCGCGCGGCGTCCGACGCCGGCACCGTCGACGACACCCTGCGGTGGCGCCGATGACCGACGCGGGCGAGGAAATGTACGGCCTGGTGGAGCGGCTGTATCCGCTCTGCCGGAGCATCACCGGCGACGGGGTGCGCGCCACCCTGGACATCGTCGGCGAGTACCTTCCGCTCCAGATGCACGAGGTGCCGACCGGGACGCAGGTGCTCGACTGGACGGTGCCCCAGGAGTGGAACATCCGGGACGCGTACATCGCCGACACCACCGGCCGGCGGGTCGTCGACTTCGCCGCGTCCAGCCTGCACGTGCTCGGCTACAGCGTGCCGGTGTCGGCGACCATGCCGCTGGACGAACTGCGTGAACACCTGCACACCCTGCCTGACCAACCGAGTTGGGTGCCGTACCGCACCAGCTACTACAAGCCGGACTGGGGGTTCTGCCTGGCCCAGGAGACCCTGGACGCGCTGCCGGACGGCGAGTACGAGGTACGGATCGACTCCACGCTCGCCGACGGCCACCTCACCTACGCCGAGCACGTGGTCCCCGGACAGGTGGCCGACGAGGTGATCGTCTCCTGCCACACCTGTCACCCGTCGCTGGCCAACGACAACCTGGCCGGCATCGGCGTGGCGACGTTCCTGGCCCGCGCGCTGGCACAGGAGACGCCGTACTACACCTACCGGTTCATCTACGCGCCCGGCACCATCGGGGCGATCACCTGGCTGGCCCGCAACGCGGAGCGGATCGAACGGGTCAAGCACGGCCTCGTGCTGGCCTGCGCCGGAGACCCGGGACAGGTGACGTACAAGCAGAGCAGACGCGGCGACGCGGAGATCGACCGGGTGATGCGGCACGTTCTGGCCGCATCCGAACGCCCGCACCGCGTCAACGAGTTCACCCCGTACGGCTACGACGAGCGGCAGTACTGCTCGCCCGGGTTCAATCTGGGCGTGGGCTCGCTCACCCGGACCCCGTACGCGGGCTACCCCGAGTACCACACGTCGGCGGACAACCTGGACTTCGTCTCCCCGACGGCGATGGCGGACACCCTCGCCCTCTGCCGCGAGGCGTTCGCCGTCCTCGACCGCAACCGGCGGTACCTCAACCTCAGCCCCTACGGCGAACCACAGCTGGGTCGGCGCGGGTTGTACGACGCGCTCGGCGGCCGCAGCGACACCAAGCAGGCCCAGATGGCCATGCTCTGGGTGCTCAACCTCTCCGACGGCGAGCACACTCTGCTGGACGTCGCCGAGCGGTCCGGGCTCCCGTTCGACACCGTCGCCGCAGCCGCCGGCGCTCTGCACGGCGCCGGGCTGATCAAGACATGACGCCGATGGCCACCGAGGGGGAGAAGACGACACCGGCCGGATCCGCCAAGCGGGCCCTCCTCGGCAGGCTGTCCTGGGGACTGGCCGACCAGGCGGCCTCCAGCATCAGCAACTTCGCGGTGGGTATCTACGTGGCCCGCTCGCTGGGGGTGACCGCGTTCGGCGTGTTCAGCCTCGCCTGGGTGACCTACGGCGTGGTGCTCAACGTCTCCCGCGGTCTGGCCACCGACCCGCTCGTCGTGCGCTTCAGCGGTGTGCCGGACGCGTCCTGGCGCGGGGCCGTGGCCCGGTCGACGGGTACCGCCCTCGGCGTCGGTGGAGCCCTCGGCGCGGTGTGTCTGATGGCCGGGCTCGGTCTCGGCGGCCGCATGGGGCCCGCGTTCGCCGCCCTTGGCGTCATGTTGCCGGGGCTGCTGCTCCAGGACGCCTGGCGCTTCTCGTTCTTCGCCAACGGCGCCGGACGGAAGGCGTTCGTCAACGACCTCGTGTGGGGCATCGCGCTCGTACCGGCCATGGTGGTGGCGGCCCGTGTGGGCAACGTGGCCGCTTTCGTGCTCGCCTGGGGCGCCTCCGCCACGGTCGCGGCGGGGTACGGCTACATCCAGTCCGGCATCCGGCCCCGGATGAGCGAGGCACGCGCCTGGCTTCGCGAGCAGCGCGATCTCGGCTACCGGTACCTGGTCGAGAACGTCAGCCTCAGCGGCGCCAGCCAACTGCGGGCGTACGGGCTCGGCGTGATCGTCGGGGTCAGTGCGGTGGGCGCGGTGCGGGGTGCCGAACTCCTGCTCGGCCCGTTCCTCGCCGTGCTGATGGGGCTCTCGCTGGTCACCGTTCCGGAGGCGGCACGAGTGCTGCGGCAGGCACCGCACCGGCTCGGCAGGTTCTGCCTCCTCCTCGGCGGGGGACAGGCCGCCGGCGCGCTGCTCTGGGGCACCGCGCTGCTGCTGATGCCCGACCGGCTCGGCGAGCTGGCGCTCGGCGACGTCTGGCACTCCTCCTCGCACCTCATCGTGCAGATCACCCTCAGCGTCGCGGGCGCGGGCCTCGGCACCGGCGCGGCGGCCGGGCTGCGCGCGCTCGGCGCGGCCCGGCGCAGCCTGCGTTCCCAGCTGTTCGCCTCCGTCTGCTACGTCGGCGGCGGGCTCGGCGGGGCGGCCCTCGGCGGCACGGCCGGCTCGGCCTGGGGAGTCGCCGCCGCGACCATCAGCGGCTCGGCCGTGTGGTGGCTGCAACTGCGCTCCGCCCTGCGCGAGCGCCACCGCGATCCCATCCCCGAAGTGAGGACCTCATGACCGACCGACCGAGGCTGAGCATCGGCCTGCCCGTGTACAACGGCGAGGAGTACCTGGCCGAGTCGTTCGACGCCCTGCTCGGCCAGACCTACGAGGACTTCGAACTGGTCGTCTCCGACAACGCCTCGACCGACGGGACCGAGGACATCTGCCGCAAGTACGCCGCGCAGGACTCCCGCATCCGGTACCTCCGGCTGCCCCGGAACATCGGCGCCACGCCGAACCACAACCACGTGTTCGCCGAGTCCCGCGGCGAACTGTTCAAGTGGGCCTCCCACGACGACCTCTACGGCCGCGACCTGCTGCGGCGCTGCGTGGAAGCGCTGGACGAGCGGCCGGACGTGATCCTCGCACACACCGACCAGGCGGTCATCGACGGCGACGGCCAGGTGACGGTCCCCTACGAGTACACGCTCGCCACCGACTCGCCGCACGCGCCGGAGCGCTTCCGCAGTCTGCTGTTCGAGCCGGGTGGTGACGACTTCTACGGGGTGATGCGGGCCGACATGCTGCGCCAGGTGAGACCGATGGACAGCTACCACCACGCGGACCGCACGTTCGTCGCCGAGATCACCCTGCACGGGCCCTTCCACCAGGTGCCGGAGGTGCTGTACTTCCGCCGCGACCACCCCACCCGCGCCGAGCGGGCGAACCCGTCCAAACGCTCCCGGTGCGTCAACCTGGACCCTCGCCGGGCAGGCCTGCTGCACCCGACGCCCCGGCTGCTCGCCGAGTACGTCTGGGGCTTCGCCTCGGCGATCCGGCGGGCGCCGCTGTCCCCGGCCGACCGGCGCGCGTGCTACCGCCACCTGGCCGCGTGGATGACCAGCCGGGTCCGGCCGGGCGCAGGCGAGCGGGTCGAGGACCGCGCCCCGGTCGACCCGGCCCTGCTCACGGTCTCCGTCGACGCCCTCGTCGCCGGCCGTGAGGGGAGGCAGGCATGACGTCCGCCGACGAAACTCCGGTGCGCGTCGGGGTGTTCGGCCTGCTCGGCTCCGGCAACCTCGGCAACGACGGGTCCCTCGAAGCCGTCCTCGGATACCTCCGCGCCGACCACCCGGAGGCGATCGTGGACGCCCTGTGCGGCGGGCCCGAGGCTGTGACGGCCCGGTTCGGGATCCCCGCCACGCGGCTGCACTGGAACCGCGCGGAGTACCGGACCGCGTCACGTGCGGGCGCGATCGCGGCGAAGGGGCTCGGCAAACTCGTCGACGTCTTCCGCACCGCCGCCTGGGTGCGCCGGCACGATGTGGTGATCGTGCCGGGCATGGGCGTCCTGGAGGCCACCCTTCCGCTACGGCCCTGGGGCTTCCCGTACTCGCTGTTCCTGCTCTGCGCGAGCGGCCGGCTGCTGCGCACCCGGGTGGCGCTGGTCAGCGTCGGCGCCGCGACGATCGGCAACCGGCCGACCCGGGCCCTGGTGCGCTGGTCGGGGCGACTGGCCGCGTACCGATCGTACCGGGACGCCCAGTCCCGCGACGCGATGCGGGCGATGGGTGTGGACACCGCGCGCGACGAGGTCTACCCGGACCTCGCGTTCGCCCTGCCGACGCCCCGGGCGAGCGCGCCCTCGGACCCGTCGGCCCCGCCGGGCCCTGTCTGCGTCGGCGTGATGGACTTCCACGGCGGCAACGACGATCGCGCCCGGGCGGAGGAGATATACCGGCGCTACCTCGACGGGACGACCCGGTTCGTCCGCACGCTGGTCGAGGAGGGCAGGCCGGTCCGGCTGCTCACCGGCGACGCGTGCGATGCCTCGGTGGTCGCCTCGATCCTCGGCGCGGTGGACTCACCGCTGGTCACCGCAGCCGAACCGGCCTCACTGGCCGACCTGATGAACGAGATGGCGGCCGCCGACACCGTGGTGGCGGTCCGCTACCACAACCTGATCTGCGCGCTGAAGACCGGCACACCGGTGCTCGCACTCAGCTATGCGGCGAAGAGCGACGCGCTCATGGACCGGATGGGCCTCGGCGCGTACTGCCACCCGGCACGCGAGGTCGACGCCGACCGGCTGCTCGAACAGTTCCGGGCGCTGGAGAAGCGATCGGCCGAGCTGCGGCAGACCCTGGTAGAGCGGAACCTGGCCGCCGCCCGGCAACTGGAGGACCAGTTCACCTCCTTGACCGCGGCCGTGTTCCCCGCGACCGACCACACCCACGCTCACGCTCGGCAGGAGTCTCCATGAAAGCGACCGAAGTCCCGGAGATCACCGGCGCGTACCTCTTCGAGCCGACGCCGTACGCCGACGAGCGCGGCTTCTTCTGCCGCACCTTCGACGCCGACGTGGTCCGCTCGGTGGGCCTCGACCCGGACTCCTTCGTTCAGGACAGCCTGTCCCGATCGGTCCGGGGCGTGCTGCGCGGCCTGCACCTGCGCTCCGGCGCAGGCGAGGCCAAGCTGGTGCGGTGCTCGTACGGGAGGATCTTCGACGTCGTCGTGGACCTGCGGCCGGACTCGCCGACGTACCGGAACCGGGCCTTCTTCGAGCTGTCCGGCGAGACGCAGGTGACCTTGTACATCCCGGCGGGGTGCGCGCACGGCTTCCAGACGCTGACCGAGACCGCCGACACCTCGTACCGGATCGACCGCCAGCACGATCCGGCCGAGGACGTGACGATCGCCTTCGACGACCCCGAGCTCGCCATCCCCTGGCCGCTGCCGGTCACATCGATGTCCCAACGGGACCGGGAGGCGCCGAGCCTCGCCAAGGTCCTGCAGCACAAGGAAAGTTGAGGTCGGCGTGCCCACCGAAGACACCGAAGAACTCCTCCTGCCCCGCTCACGGATGGCGAACGAGCGGCTGCACGCCATGATCCCCGGGGGCGCGCACACCTACGCCAAGGGCGACGACCAGTACCCCGAGAACCTGGCCCCGGTCATCAGCCACGGCCGCGGTGCCCATGTGTGGGACATCGACGGCAACCGCTACGTCGAGTACGGCTCCGGCCTGCGGTCGGTCAGCCTCGGCCACGCCCACCCACGCGTGATCGAGGCGGTGCGGCGGGAACTCGACCGCGGCAGCAACTTCGTCCGGCCGTCCATCGTGGAGGTCGAAGCCGCGGAACGCTTCCTGGCCACGGTGCCGACGGCCGAGATGGTGAAGTTCGCGAAGAACGGCTCCGACGCCACCACCGCCGCGGTGCGCCTCGCCCGCGCCGCCACCGGGCGCCCTCAGGTGGCCATCTGCGCCGACCATCCGTTCTTCTCCGTCGACGACTGGTACATCGGCACCACGCCGATGTCCGCCGGTGTTCCGGCGGCGACCAACGAGCTCACCGTGGCGTTCCCTTACGGGGACCTGGCCGCCACGGAGGAGCTCCTCACCCGGTACCAGGACGAGGTCGCCTGCCTGATCCTCGAACCCGCCACCCACACCGAGCCGCCGCCGGGGTACCTCGCCGGCCTGCGCGAGCTGGCCGACCGGCACGGCTGCGTACTGATCTTCGATGAGATGATCACCGGCTTCCGCTGGTCCGAGGCGGGCGCCCAGGGCCTGTACGGCGTCGTCCCCGACCTCTCCACGTTCGGCAAGGCGCTGGGCAACGGATTCGCCGTCTCCGCGCTGGCCGGGCGCCGCGATCTGATGGAGCGGGGCGGGCTGCGTCACTCCGGCGACCGGGTGTTCCTGCTGTCCACCACGCACGGTGCGGAAACACACTCCCTGGCAGCCGCGATGGCCGTGCAGACCATCTACATCGAGGAGGGCGTCACCGCGCGGCTGCACGCCCTGGGCGAGCGGCTGGCCGCCGGTCTCCGCGACGCCGCGGCCGCCATGGGCGTCGGCGACCACCTCGTCGTCCGGGGCCGGGCCAGCAACCTGGTCTTCGCCACCCTCGACGAGAACCTGCGGCCGTCGCAGCCGTACCGCACCCTGTTCCTGCGCCGACTCCTCGCGGGCGGGGTGCTGGCCCCGTCGTTCGTGGTGAGCAGCGCGCTCGACGACGCCGACATCGATCACACCGTCGACGTGGTGGCCCAGGCATGTGCGGTGTACCGGAAGGCACTGGACGCCGCTGACCCCACCCCCTGGCTGGCCGGACGACCGGTGAAGCCCGTGTTCCGCCGCCTGGCGTGACGTGACGTCAGCGACGCTCCCGCCGACCGGCGTCGGCCATCCGATCGACCAGCCGGTCAGCCGTCCGGTCGACCAGCCAGGCGGTCGCCGGTATCACCGCCAGCGCGGTGCACCAGCCGCCGAGGACGTCGGTCGGGTAGTGCGCGCCCAGGGCGACCTGCGCCCAGCCCATGACGGCGCCGGCGACCAGCGCCGCGGCGAGCACGAGTGACGTGCCGGCCGTCCTGCCGAGGCCGAGCCGACCGGTCGCGAGCAGCGCCACCACGAGGGCGAGCGCGGTGAGGAAGGCGGTGTGGCCGCTCGGGTAGGACAGGGACCCGTCATGAATGGTGCGTCCCACCAGGGACTTGAGCAGCGTCGCCGTCCCCACGGCCATGCCGACGCCGGCGACGACGAGCACCGCCGCGCGAGGACGCCGAAGCAGCAGGCAGCCCGTCACGGCGGCCACGACCAGCGTCGCCGCTCCCACGGGCTCCCCCAGGAAGTCCAGGGTCAGAGCGACGTACCGCCACGGCGGCCGCACACCGTGCACCGCCGCCGAGATCCGCGCGTCCACCACGCCGGGCTTGCTGCCGTCGGCATACAGGGCCCCGAGCGCGACGACCACCAGCGCGGCAAGGGCCGCGATCGGCCCGAGCCACCCGCGCAGCGACGGGGGCAGCACCGCGGGCGCCGACCGGCCGGTCACACGCCCACCGCGTCCGGTCGACCTGAGGTGCTTTGCTCATGCCCGCGCCGGCGACCGCGCCCCACGACGGCGGGGCGTTGTTTCCGGACGACTCCGGTGGCCGTAAGTCCGGGCACGCCACGGCCTATGTGTCCCGTCAGTACCTCGGCTCCCGCGGGCAGGCCGGAAACGGCATGGTCGCGGCCACGACCGCCCGCGCCGCGCGCATCGCGTCTCGGGCTCTGGTCGCCAGCTGCCGCCACAACCCCAGCGGAAGCCCGCACACCGTCGCAGACCATCCGGCAGATGCGATGCACCTTCCCTCTCCCGTCGGGGCCGACGCCATGTCACCCGCCGCTACGGCGATGCCGCGCCCCCGAGAACTGCCCGCTGCCGCCCGCCGACATGCCTTCTGGTGCCAACTCCCCACCAACGAGCTCCCCGTCGTCCACTTGGCACACTAACCAACAACGCGGTCGCGGCAAACCGCCGTCGGGAAGTCCGCGTGTCAACACTCCTCGAATTTTGCTTCTGGATGGTTCTCCGCATCCACCTGTTGCATCCACCGGAAACAGGTCGAACCTATGCCCATTCCCGAGAAGCCACAGGTCAGACGGCCTGTCGGACCGGCTCAAGAATGGCGACGCACTCCACATGATGCGTCATCGAAAACATGTGAAACGAAAACATGTGGAAGGAACTAGCAGGTCAGCGATCCAGCGCACCTTCGGTGCGCGCCGGGGGCGTGGTAAATCCCGTGGCGTGCGCCGGGGGTGCTTCTGTCTGCCCTGACGTGGGC
>NZ_JBEYFS010000023.1:0-72170 GCF_040634475.1 Streptomyces sp. NPDC007095 | reverse complement strand
CCGCGCAAAGCGGCCGCGCGCGCCCCCTTCCCGTACGTCACCGCCAGAGGCGAGGTTTACGCCTTCGTCGTCCACTCCTTGAAGCAGATCCCGATGCCGCGGCGGGCGGCCTCCGCTCGGTCGTGTCACGGGAGGACCAGAAGACGTTCCGGGCCCGTATCGACGCCTGCACGGGGCACCTCGCCGCCCTTGCGCCCGGCCTGGAGAAAGCTGTACGCGCTCTGCCGATGACCATGATCGCCGCGCAGGGCGGCATGGGCGGCAGCTGACCGGATGGGGAGATGATGAGCATGCACCGCGTCCTGACCACCCTGGGCTGTGCCCTGTCCGTCGTGCTCACGACGGCCTGGTCCGCAGCGCCACCGACGGATCCCGCCTCGCCCGTCGCCGCCACGACGGTACGCATCCACGACGGCCCGGTGCGGGGCACCGCCCACGACGGCTACCGCACGTTCGAGGGCATCCCCTACGCGGCGCCCCCGGTCGGCGGGCTGCGCTGGGCGCCGCCCCGCCGCCCGGCCCCCTGGTCAGGGGTACGGGACGCGACCCGGCCCGCGAGCGCCTGCCCGCAGCCGGCCGGCGAGGTGCCCGGCGGCAGCACCGACGAGGACTGTCTTCACCTGAACGTCACGACACCCGACGGTGCGGGACCGTCACGTCCCCGGCCGGTGATCGTGTGGCTGCACGGCGGCGGCTTCACCACCGGAGCGGGCACCTCGTATGACGCCCACCGCATGGCCACCCGCGGCGACGCCGTGGTCGTCACCGTCAACTACCGCCTCGGGGCCCTCGGTTTCCTCGCGCACAGCGGGCTGCTCGGCTCCGGCACCTTCGGCCTGGCCGACCAGCAGGCGGCACTGCGCTGGGTCCGCACCGAGATCGGCGCCTTCGGCGGCGACCCGCACAACGTGACGCTGGCCGGCGAGTCGGCGGGCGGCTTCAGCGTCTGCGCCCAGCTCGCCTCACCCGCCGCCGCAGGGCTCTTCGACCGGGCGATCATCGAGAGCGGCCCGTGCACCGGCCGCCCCGACCGGCCGTTCGCCCCGTCCTCCGCCTCCCTGTCCACGGCGCGCGCCGAGGGCGCGGACCTCGCGGCAAAGGTCGGCTGCGGCTCCGCTCGCGACGTCCTGGCCTGCCTGCGGCGCGTGGACGTCTCCCGTCTGCTCGCCGCCCAGGACGCGGACCAACAGCCCGCTCACACCACCCCGTTGCTGCCCAGCGACCCCGCGGCGGCGATCGCCGCCGGCCGCTTCCACCGCGTCCCCGTGCTCATCGGCAACAACCACGATGAGGGCAACGGCTGGGCCGCCGGGATCATTCAGGCAGGCCATCCCGTAACCCCCGACACCTGGCCCGACGTCGTGGCCTCCTTCTTCCCCTCCCCGGGCCAGGCGAGGGCGATCGTCCGTGAGTACCCGGTGCACCGCACCGACGGAGGCCCGGTGTTCGGCGCCGTCATCGGCGACGCCGACTTCGCCTGCCCGACGGCACGCACCGACGACCTGCTTTTCGCCGCCCATGTACCCGTCTGGCGCTACGAGTTCGCCGACAAGCACGCCCCGCCGCTCACCTCGGACACACCGCCGTTCCCGCTCGGCGCACCGCACGCGAGTGAACTGCCCTACCTCTTCGACCTGGGCGGCCGCCCCCGCGACCTGACCGCAGCACAGCATCGGCTGGCCGACACCATGATCGACTACTGGACCCGCTTCGCCCGTACCGCCGACCCGAACGGCCCGTCGTCGCCGCACTGGTCCCGGCAGACGGTGCTGTCCCTGGCACCGGACCACATCGTCCCCACCCGCACGGCGCAGCCCCGCCACCACTGCGCGTTCTGGAACACCCTCGGGTGATCACAGAAACGACGGCAGTGAGGGCCAGTCAGCTCGGTATCGCCCGAACGGGGCAGAACCACGTCCAGCGTCGAGAAGCACCGACAACGGCAGGATTCGCGTCGTCGGCAACGAACCATCGAGGCACCCACCACACGGATCCCAGGGGGACAGCCATGAACGAAACCATCGCCAGGCGCCTGACAGGCCTTGCCGGCATCGCCACCGCGGCCGCCTTCATCGTCGAAGTACCCCTGTACTTCATCTACTCCGGTCCGCCACCGGACTCGAACGTCCTGGCCAGGCTGCTGATCGGAATCTTCGCGCTGGCGTTCCTGATCGTGTGGGTGACGGTCTTCCGTGAACTGGTCAAGGCGGCCGACCCCGCCTACGAATGGGTCGGCACGATGGCCTTCGCCACCGGACTGGTCTACGCGACGATCACCCTGGTCTCCAGCGGGCTCGAGGCCGGAGAGGTCATCGTCGCCGACCACCCGATCGACCCGACCATCACGGTCAGCGGCACCTACATCCTCTACGGGGCGATCGGCCGCCTCATGCTCGCGCTCTTCCTGGCCGCCGTGGGCTACGGAATCGCCCGTACGAAGCTGCTGCCGCGCTGGACCGGCCGCTCTGCCTTCGTGCTGGCAGGGGTCAACCTGGTCTTCGTGCCGTCTCTGTTCTTCGGCAACACCCCCGCGCACTTCTACGCGGCGAACGGCTGGGGCACGACCGCCCTCATGGGCGCCATCTTCAGCTACTGGATGCTCGCCCTGGGCGTCTCCACGTACCGCAGTGCCACACGACGTGCGCCCGCCGGCTCACCAGCTGTGCAGCACTGATGCCGCCTGCGCAGAAGACGGTTGCGGTGCCATCTAACTCGGACATGGCCGGGTGCGCCCGTCGGCGACCATCGTCAGGGGGACACCGAGAAGCTGGCTGGTGGCGTCGGCGAGGGCGTCGGCCAGGGCCAGGCCGTAGCAGCCGTTCGCCCAGCCATCGGGCGGCGTTGGCGCTGACCGCGTTGCGGATCTGGAGGATCGCCTCGGTCTGGTTGCCGTGGAGGATGAACTCCTTCGGGAAGCGCTGGACGAGCTTGAGCTCTTCCACGGCCAGCATCCGCAGCGTGCATAGGTGATGGTGGGCTGTATGACGGGCGCGAAGTACGGCGAGTGGTTCTGATGTCCTGAGATGTCGAGGTCCGGCGATCGCAGAGTTCCGGAGCATCCGACACTCGTACTCTTCCGGAGTCACCGCTCTGCCTCCGGGAAGCGGGCGAACGCACTTGGGTCGACGCTCTTCGCGACCGTCCTGGCCGACGCCGACGCGGAAGGCCGCATCGACTGGTCCATGGTGAGCGTGGACGGGCGGAATTCACAGCCACCGCTGTGCCGCCTCGACACTGTCTCCGCCACTGGTGTTGAACGCGATGGCGGCCTGCGGCGCGTGGCGGCGGATCAGGTTCACGACCTGCTCGAACAGCGGAAGCAATGGCTCTGCCTTGCGGATCCCGCCCCCTATCACCACGACATCCCACGGGTGCCTGGTCAGCGATGCGACGAGGGTGGACTCGGCCGATTCATCGAACACGACCAGTGTCATGGCTGCGTCGATGCCCTGCTCGCCGAACCGGGCCAGTTCCGCGTCGAGAGCCGCGCGAAGAGCCTGACCGTCCACGCCAGGTACCGCTTGCGGGTCGTAACCAACAACAAGTGCAGAAGACATGCGGGCAACCTACCGGGCCCTGCCGGATCATGGTGCGCCGGACAGGCCCTGGCCGGATGGTGAAGGGACGCATCGGTCAGCGTGAGCCGGACCTGTCCGATCCCACCTTGCATTTTCAGGCCGACCGCCGCTGGTCTCGGCCAGTCCGCCTGACTCGGGCAGGCTGGTTCCGGTGCCGCATGGACGTCAACGGGCCCGGCAGGTTCACTCCTGTGGGGTGCACCCCTGCTCTGCGTGGCGTCGTTTGGTGGTGTGACGGCGTCGTCGAACGAGGAGGCTGGCGCGCGACCAGGCGGTGCGGGCGTGCCGTTGTGGGGTGAGCAGATGCGCATCTCACTGAAGAGGCGGGCCGAGGCCGGCATCACCCGGTGTCTGGGAGTTCCGGTCGTGGAGGTGCGCCGGCCGGCTGCCGTCAGTGGTCCCGGGCCGCGCGCTTGCGCGGGGTCGGCCGTAGCCTGCCGCCATGACCGAGACCTTGACACCGACTCCCGATGTTGCCTTCGAGATGCTGCTGGCCGGCAACCAGCGGTTCGTGGCCGGCTTGCCCGAGCACCCCAACCAGGACTCCGCACGCCGCACCGAGACCGCACCGGCCCAGAGCCCCTTCGCGGTGCTGTTCGGGTGCTCGGACTCCCGGCTCGCCGCAGAGATCATCTTCGACCGGGGCCTGGGTGACCTGTTCGTGGTCCGCACCGCCGGGCACGTGGCCGGTGCGGAGGCGCTGGGCAGCATCGAGTACGGGGTGAGTGTGCTGAACTGCCCGCTGGTCGTGATCCTGGGCCACGACTCCTGTGGGGCCATCGGGGCTGCTCTTGCCGCCGCCGACGGCGGCAAGGTGCCCGCCGGTTTCGTTCGGGACGTCGTTGAGCGGGTGACGCCGAGCGTGCTGGCGGCCCGCGCTGCCGGACGCTATCTGCCCGAAGAGATCCTTGACGAGCACATCCGGCACACCGTCGACCTGCTGCTGGACCGCTCCCGCGTCCTGGCCGAGCGCGTGGCCGCCGGTCGCCTTGCCGTGGCGGGCCTGTCCTACCGGCTGGCCGACGGCCGTGCGCAGTTGGTTGTGTCGCACGGCCTGACCAGGGCTACTGCCCCCGCACGCTGAAACCCACCGCCGGACGGCCGTTCAGCGTTCCTGGAGGTCGGGGGCGGCGGAGGGCCGGGGCCCTGCGGCGCGGCGGAGCCGGTTGGCGATCGCCAGTCCCAGGCCCTCCTCCACCGGCAGCGAGGCGATGATGAGGTCGCACCCGTGCTGGTCGAGCTCGCGCAGGAACCCGTACAGCCCGCGCGCATAGGCGGCCATTGAAGTGGGGAGGGCCACCACCGCGTGCGCCTTCAACGGGGCGGCGACAGCGGGCGGAAGGAAGACTCCCACGTGGTGCCCCAGTTCCTGCGCGTGCTCCGCTTCGGCCGCGACCTTCTCGGGCTCGACGAGGACGACACGCGCCCGCGGCGCGTAGTGGGACGGGTGCTGGCCCGGCACCCGAACGGGGCTGGTCGAAGGGACCGCGATCGGGCAGCCCAGCACCGCTTCGAGGTCCTCGCGCGTCACCCCGCCGGGCCGCAGGACGCTCGGCACGCCGCCCGTGACGTCGACGATGGTCGACTCGACGCCGACCTCGCATGACCCGCCGTCCAGCACGAAGTCGACCGCCTCGCCGAGCTCCGCACGGACGTGGTCCGCCGTCGTCGGGCTGACCGAACCGAAACGGTTGGCGGACGGGGCCGTGACACCGCCACCGAAGGCCGACAGCAGCGCGAGCGCGACCGGATGGTCAGGTACGCGCACGGCCACCGTCTCCAAACCACCCGTCGCCGCAAAGGGCACACGGCGACCGCGCCGCAACACCAGCGTCAGTGGCCCCGGCCAGAACCGTTCGGCCAGCAGGCGTGCCGTGGGGGGCACGTCCTCGACCCAGTCGCCCAGGTGCTCCGCGCCGCCGATGTGAACAATCAGCGGGTGAGAGGGCGGCCGCCCCTTGACCTGGAAAATGCGCGCGACCGCGGCAGGGTCTTCGGCGTTGGCGCCCAGGCCGTAGACGGTTTCGGTCGGGAGGGCCACCAGCCCTCCAGCGCGCAGCACACCGGCCGCCTTCTCGATATCACTGGTACTTGCCGTCACCCTCGGCATTGTTCCACTGATCCCGCTTTCTACGTTCCACGTCCTCGTCGGCGCACGACGCCGCACCAAGGCCGATGCCTCATTCGGCTGTGGAGCGGCGTGCTCGCACGGCGCCGTCCACGCGTCCGTCAGCGGACGCCGCAAACTCCGACCCGTCCGGGGCGACGCACGCGACCTTGAACCCGGTCGCCGGCGGCCCGGCGGAATCGCCCGGCAGAACGCCTGACTCCAAGGCGGCCTCGGCCGCGGCGTAGTCGACCAGGTCGCGGGCGAGGACCTGACGGGTGGCGGTTTCGCGAAGCTGATTGCCGGGCATCGGGGATCGTCCTCCGGCTGGTCGGGGTGATCAGGTGGTGGGGTCTATGAGCCGGCGTGCCGCGTTCACCTCGCGGGACCAGACGTCGGGGCTGCTCGACGCCCTCGCAGCCGTGACGGGTACGGCGTTCATGCGACCCCACCCGCCTGGTCGGCCTTCGGGTACCGGTGGGAGGTGGCGGTGCGCAGCCGGCCGGTGCGCGGCCCGATGTAGTCCGCGTACCGGAGACTGCCCCCGTGGGAAGCGACCCTCGCCCCGACGGTCTGCGGGGCCTCCTGCAGCCACGCCCGGTCCGGCTCGCTGGCATCGGGTGTGGTCGAGGCACTCCGCCCGTTCGCCCGGGAGGTCAATGCCTCCTCGCTTACCGGGGCAGACTTCCTCGGCGCCTCATTCCTGGTGAGCCGCGACGAGGAAGAGCTCTTCCTCACCACGGAGCTGAGTCTCGCCCACCAGAGGGGTGACGACTTCGACTTCCGGCTCAACGGCCCCCTTCCTCCGTACAGCTTCGTGTAGGGGTGTCTTCGCCCGGGGCCTGTTCACATAACTCCAACGTCTCGGAGCGACCCTCATGCCGCTCCACGACCGCATGAGCGACCTGTGCGCCCAGTACGGACTGACGATGCAGGACGTCGACCTCGGGCCACTGGGCACATTGCTGCCGCCCTCCGACTGAACCCCAGGCAACCGAGTCGGGTTCTCTCCCCGTCGTACCGTCGCCGATAGGCGGTACTCGCCTCAGACCTCGCCTTCGGTATCGGCAGGTGCGATCTCCATGCGGCCGATGCTGCCTGCACCGCGGGGGAAGACACCGGCATACAGCCGGATGAAGGGCCTCACCCCCTTCAGCGACCGCGCGAACAAGCCGTACCGACCGAATCAGAAGCAGCTGTGCATCAGGTGCCGCGCCGGGTTCAGGGTGGCTTCGCTGGTGGTGAACCATCTCCAGGGGGTTGATCAGCGCGAATCATGACTTCACTCGGGGTGCCCCCCGACCTTTACGGATCTCGTGGCTGCCATGCCGCCGTCGTCAGCAGGCCCCTTCGTTCCATCGCTGCCCTGATGCCCCGCCCGCTGCCCGGGCCGGGTTTCGTGGGAGACCTCGTGCTGGTCGAGGGCGTCCAGCAGGCCCTCCACGGTGAGACCGGCGTCAGCCGGATGCCGGAGGACGGTCCCCTCTTCGATGCGGTAGCGATTCGAGCGGCCCTGCCGGGTGTGGGTGAGATAGCCGCTCTGCTCAAGATCGGAAATGATCTTCTGGACAGCGCGCTCGGTGAGCCGGCACCGCGCGGCGATGTCCCGGATGCGAGTGCCTGGATCCTCGGCGATCGAGGCCAGCACTCGGGCGTGGTTGGTCAGGAAGGTCCAGCCGCTGTGTCCCTCGGGTACTCCACCCATGCCCTCAGGATAGTGCCCGGCGTTCACGTATTCAAAAGGGTGAAAATGAGTTCATGTATCTCTTGACGTGTGAGGTGAGGGAGGCCGAGGCTGGAGGAGGCAAAGACCAGTGGATGCCCCGGGAGCGACTCCCATGCAAGAACATCTGCTTTCTTCCCAGGCGAGGGGCGCAGACGAAGCCGTCCACGAAACGCAAGCGGGCGGCACGGTTGGAGCCTGCACCTCGCCGTTCCTGAAGGTTGCGACCTACCCCGCCAGTGGGCGGACGGTTGTGGCGGTAGCGGGTGAACTCGACATCGACACGGAGCAGGCGCTCCAGCACGGCCTGCGTGAAGTGCTGGCCCAGTCGGTCCACGGCCTCGACCTCGACTTCGCCGGGGTCGACTTCTGTGACTGCTCCGGCCTCAACGTCCTGCTGTACATCCGCCGCCTGGCCCTGTCGGAGGCCAAGACGGTCCGCATCCAGACCGCGGGGATCGCGGTCGAGCGCCTGCTCACACTTACCCGCACCTGGCCGCTCTTCGCGCACCTAGATGACGCCGGTCCCGGCGTGGCCGCCAATGGCCGGGGCATGTGTACCGGTACCACCCCCAGTCCCGTGGAGGCGGACGGGTTGCCCAAGGACGTCGAGGAGGACCTGCGCATCGAAATCGGCCAGCTCAAACGGGCCATGCAAACCAGGCCGGTCATCGATCTGGCCCGTGGCGTTCTGATGGCCTCCTTCGGTCTGAATTCCGAGGACGCCTGGAGCGTCCTGGTCGAGACCTCCCAGCGCACCAACACCAAACTGCACCACCTGGCCCAGGAGCTGGTCGGGGCGGTCAACGGTGCTCCGCTGCCCGACCGGTTGCAGCAGCAGGTCTCCGCGGCGGTCACTCAAACACTCAGCCCGCTCTCCCTGAACCACCGACGCCGTGAATGGACCTCTCCCACCGGCAGACCTGCGCCACCGGACAGTGACAGCCTCGCGTCGTGACTCTTCTGAGCGGCGGTAGACGAGTCGGCCATGGATGGCCTGGCCCGCGTGCCCACCACCGAGTGCCGACGGCCATGGCTCCATCGGTATCGACAGTTGCGGCGAGTCGTCGAGACGCTTCGGCGGGGTGCTCGGCAGCTGCTCAGGTGGTGCAGGTGGCCCGGACGCAGTACGTGCGTTCGCGGCTCGGCCTCGGCGCCGCACAGGGCGAGCAAGGTGCCCCGACAGCCATTCAGGGAGTGATCATGCCTCGTGGGTCGAGCCCCAAGCGGGAACGTCAGTACGAATACATCATCGCAGACCGCCATGGTGAGGCTGCCGCTCTCCTTGGGCACCGGTACGGTACGGATCCAGTCGGGGAAGTAGTCAGGAACGTCCTTGTGGAAGAAGGACTTTCCCAGGTGTCCGTCGGGATAGCGCTCCATCCCGAGTGGCCGGTCCTTGAGGTGGGAGAGCATGGGGCGCGCGACGGTCCGGTAGTAGTCGAT
Organism: Streptomyces sp. NPDC007095; assembly: GCF_040634475.1. Taxonomy (NCBI): domain Bacteria; kingdom Bacillati; phylum Actinomycetota; class Actinomycetes; order Kitasatosporales; family Streptomycetaceae; genus Streptomyces; species Streptomyces sp. NPDC007095. The sequence goes on along the minus strand of NZ_JBEYFS010000023.1, from coordinate 63,316 downwards.
CAGCTCGGCCTTGGTGATCCCGTCGTCCGGGAACAGCTCCTTGTCGGGGTTGGACAACGCCACCTTCCGGTCGCCGACGCGTATCTCGTCCTTGGTCTTCTCCTTGGCGCTCATGGGTTCTTCCTCGCCTTTTCGCCGGGCCGCTCCCGTACGACTTCCGGTGCCGGTCTATCGGTCCCCGGTCCCATGGACCGAGGGTTCCCGTCCTCCGTCCGCTCCGTGAACCCGATCTCGGCGACGAGCTGCGGCCGGATCCACGGTGGGGGCGCTGTCACGGACACCGACACAGTGTTCTCCACCGGGTTTGCACTCGGAGATCCACTCCGGGTCGGAAAGGTAGCGCCCCGTCATCGTGGCCGGCACGGCCCCGGGGGTTTCGGGCTGGGACGCTCGCCGCAACGCCGTCCGCTCCTCGGTCGGCACACGATCGAAAAGGTCGTCACGGGCGTGAAGACGGGCGTGCGCATCCACCCTTTCCATGGGACGGGTAGCCAGTTGCCTCTGCCAGTGCCCCTTGGACGTCGTCGCATGCAGGCAACAGCGAGGAGGCGCGGCATCGCGGCCGGGGCAATACCCGCGCCCCGATAAACGATCAAGCCGATAAGATGGATGGGAGAGGTGTGATCATGACGAAGCAGATCAGATATCGCAGAGTCTATGAGGAGACCTCGCCGCGAGACGGTAGGCGGGTGCTCGTCGATCGTCTCTGGCCGCGGGGGATGCGCAGCGAGGAGGCGCAGGTCGACGAGTGGCTGCGCGACGTCGCGCCGTCGACCGAACTACGCAAGTGGTACGGCCATGAATCTAGCCGTTTCACGGAGTTCCGGCGCCGCTACCTCGACGAACTGGGCGACTCCGAGCATCGGGAGGCGGCCGGGCATCTGCGTGACCTCGCCGACCATGACAAGCTGACGCTGCTGACCGCCACCAGGGACGTGGAGCACAGCCAGGCGGCAGTTCTCGCCGAGTGGTTGACGGGTGGGGCGCGGCGAGCCGCTCGGTAACTTCCTGCTCTCCCCCGGGGAAGGCCCGTGCAGCGATCCTGAGGTCGATCCTCTTCTGGAACGTCCCATGCACGAACAAGGCGGAAGCCAGGGGGATGCGCGCGCCATGTGATGCGCGTTGGCGAGAATGACGCCGCCGGGGGCAGTTGGGCGTGCGCGGAATCCGGTGATCAGCATGACGGCCAGCCGCATCCCGCCCGGCGGGCGCTGGCTGTGCAGCGCCCGCCCCGCTCTCGGCCGAAGCGCTCGTCGCGGGCGTGGCGAACAGCACGACGGCCCGCAGCGCGGGTCCTTCGGGACGGCCCATGACTTCACGACGCTGCACGCCGCCAGGCGGAAGTCATCGTGGAGCGCGGTGGCCGAATGCTTCTGGATCTTGAAACGCGCTTGCCGCCCCTGGGCGACGCGCCGCCCAAGGGTTCCAGCGCGCGTTCGCTGGAGCGCTCACCTCGTGGCTTCTCCAGTAAGCGACCGGATGTGGATTTCCGGATCTTGCTTCTGTTACCAGCCATGTTGCCCATGTTCCAGAGACCGTTGGGGCTCGCAGAGAAATAACTTGTGGGTTTTGCAGGTGTCTTGGCAGATCACCACGTCGCCCGCCCGCATGTTGTTCTTCTGTGAGCCCTTGGCGACAGATGGATGTATCGATCGGTCTTGGGCGGGTACACGGAACGGGTTATGGCCCTCCTTTGGGGCACCGGAAACGTTGAATCGGTGACTAGGCGATGGCTGCGAAGACCGAGAGGAAGTCCGGCAAGAAGACGACCGCCGCGAGGTACGAGGCAGTGGTGCGTGCGCTGCTCAACCAACAACAGCGCACATATACGGCGCAGGCCGGCATCCGACTGCGCAACAGCCCGACGCCGTTGTACCAGACGCTCGTGCTCGCCATACTGCTCAGCGCCCGCATCAAGGCCGACATCGCCGTAGCAGCGGCCAGGGCGCTGTTCGACGCCGAAATGCGCGACCCGCGGTCGATGGCGGACGCATCCAGGCAACGGCGCGTCGACGCACTCGGCAAAGGCGGCTACCGGCGCTACGACGAGCGGACCTCCACGCTGCTCGGCAGGGGAGCCGAGCTAGTGCTGGAGCGCTACGGCGGCGATCTGCGCCGACTGCGCGACGAACCCGACCCGAAGAAGGCCCTGTTGGACATACCAGGGATCGGGCCCACGGGGGCAGACATCTTCCTGCGTGACGTGCAGGGCGTGTGGCCGGAGTTCGCGCCGTACATCGACCGCAAGGCCCTGGAGGGGGCACGAAGGCTCGGACTGCCGGCCTCACCCAAAGAGCTGGGCGGCCTCGTCCAGGGCCGAGAGATGCCCCGGCTGGCGGACGGCCTGGTCCACGCGGCTCTCGACAAGCCACTGGTCGACGAAGTGCTCGCCGCCGCCAAGGCGGCCTGACAGATCCTCCGAGAAACCTACGATCCGCGGAAAGCTCCGATGTCTCTCCGACTCTTGATTTTCGACCACCCCCGAATCCGGTTGCTTCTGTTGCACCCGGTCATCGCACTCGTCATGACGTGCAAAAGTGAACCGTATTCCACCGGTTCCGTTCCGCGGGATCCGCCGCCCCCTGAGGGTGATTCGAAAGAAGTGAAAGAGCGGTCCCGTGGTCAGGTGAAGCAGGAAGGACAGGGAGAGCAGGCAGAAGATGAGGGCGAAGCGGACGGGGTGATTCAGGAACCACCGGATTAGGTCACTGTTGGCCGCGGTCGGCGGGCGCGCCCGGCACCCAGGCGTACTCCTTGCGCAGCAGCGCGTCCGCGGACCGCGTCGCCCACGGCAACCGGACGGCGAGGTCGTCGCCGAGCGCACGTCTCGGAGTCCGGGCCGACATCGTGGTGCCCACCTTCCACCGAACGGGAAACATGGGAGCCGCCACCCTCCCGCTCCAGCTCTCCCTCGCCGCGGAACAAGGCCGCCTGCGGCCGGACGACACAGTGGCACTGTTCGGTCTGGCCAGCGGTGCCAGTGCCAGCGTGATGCTGATGAACTGGTCGGTTCCACCGCCCGCCCCCACCAGATGACTTCGATCAGCCCTGAACAGAGGCTCGCGGGTCTGAACCGGGTGGACGGGGCGGTTGGAGTCGGCGAGCGTGAACTGCCGCGGTGGTGGCGAAGCGGGCCTCGATCGGGTTGACCCAGGAGGCGTCGGGTCGGCTGTCCGGCCGGCACGGTGCGGGCGTAGGCCATGGAACGACATCGGCACCTGTAGCCGCCGCATCGCCCTCGACCGCTACGAGGCGCACATCAACCTGTACGTCGGAGACGCCCAGGGCGCGAAGCCTCCACTCCGGTGGACGGCGCACTCGGCTGTATCCCGTCGAGCGGAAGGGCACCCATGGCCGAGGCGGCGTCTCAGCCGACGCTGTCGCGTGGAAGCACCACGCTGCGTAGGTCGTTGCAGCCCGCCGAGGGGGAGTCGCCCGGAACCGGCCACGTCTGATGGGCCTGCAGAGCGAGGCTCACCAGGGTGAGGAGCAGACCGATGTCGGCGTCGACTTCGAGGCGTATGGTCACCCACCGCGATTCGGGCACCATCCGGACCGCGCTCGCGCCCCTGAGGTGATCCTGGAAACGGTGAATGGCACGGGCTGTGAGGTGCAGGTCGACATCGTGATCCGAATGGAAATGCACGATCTCGCCCTGTGCCGAACTCAGCGCCCGCCCTGTGCCGCAGCTCGGCCGGGCCTCCATGAGGTCCGGCCAGCCCGTCAGTTGCGTCATGGCACGCGAGGCCAACGTCATGCGCCCATCATGACGAGCTCACCGTCCGGCCACCAGGACTTGAGCAAGCCGTAACTGAGCCGTAGCCCACGCATGTCCGGAAATGGCGGGCGGAAGTCAGAGGTGCTTCTCTCCGGGCGGGCGGCGTTCCGCGGCGTCGAGGGCGAGGTCGTACGGGACGGGTGGGTCAGGCGGGGGCGAGCGCCTTGAGCTGGAGAGCGAGGACGAGCCTGATGCCGGGATCGGCGAGATTGACACCGACGGTCTGTTCGATCTTCGTCAGCCGGTAGCGCAGGGTGTTCGCATGGATGTGCAACCGCTGCGCGGCGGTGCGGATGCTGCCCTGGTGCTCCAGCCAGGTGTGCAGCGTGGGGAGGATGAGGGCGGCGCGCGCCCTCGATGTGAACGTCAAGGGCCGGCATTACGGCTGCCGTGCGGTCATCCCGCACATGCTCACCGCGGGTGGCGGCTCGATTGTGAACATCTCCAGCGTCAACGGGCTGGTCAGCGAGCCCTTCCTCACTGTTTACTCTGCCTCCAAGGGTGCCGGCGTGATGCTCACGAAGGGCGTGGCACTGGACTACGTCAAGCAGGGCACCCCCGCTGCAACGTGATCTGGCCGGGATGGGCCGACACGCCGATCAACCACGCGCACGCCAAGCCCCTCGGCGGCCTTGAGCACTTCTACGACACCATCGATTCCTTCCAGTCCATCGGGCGTCCGGGGCAGCCCCGCGAGATTGCGAACGTCGGCCCTCTTCCTCGCCTCCGACGAGGCGAGCTTCATGACCGGAAGCGTCGTCGCGGTCGACGGCGGTATGACGTCGCAGTAGCCGTCACCCACCCGCCACCCCGCCGCTCGCGCCCTTCGCGCGAGGTGCGCCGTCCGCGCCGTCCACCCTCCCAACCGGCCCAGCACACAAAGGGGATAACCCGTGGCTTCGGACAACACCCTGGACAAGACCGGTTCACCCGGATCGAACGACAGCGCGGCACCCACGATGACCGACGACGAGACCCGGCTGCACGAGCTCGGGTACGCGCAGGAACTCGAGCGCAGCATGTCGCCGTTCTCGAACTTCGCCGTCTCGTTCACGATCATCTGCATTCTCTCCGGCTGTATGACGCTCTACGGCTTCGGCATGAACACCGGCGGCCCCGCCGTCATGGTGTGGGGATGGCCGATCGTCGGTGTCCTCACCCTCACTGTCGGCCTGGGCATGGCCGAGGTGTGCTCCAGCTACCCGACCGCGGGCGGCCTCTACTACTGGGCGGCCAAGCTCGCCAAGAGCAGAGGCCCGGCCTGGGCCTGGTTCACCGGCTGGTTCAACTTCCTCGGCCAGGTCGCCGTCACCGCGGGTATCGACTTCGGTCTGGCCCAGTTCCTCAACGCCTTCCTGGACCTCCAGTTCGGCTTCACCGCCACCCCCGGCCACACCGTGCTCCTCTTCGGCATCACCCTGCTCGTCCACGCGCTCCTCAACGTGCGCGGCGTCAAGCTCGTCGCCCTGCTCAACAACATCAGCGTGTGGTGGCAGGTCATCGGGGTGGCGGTCGTCGTCCTCGCGCTGGTCGTCTTCCCCTCCCACCACCAGTCGGCGGGCTTCGTCTTCGGCCACTTCGTCAACAACACCGGCTGGGGATCCGGCCTGTACGTCTCCCTGCTGGGCCTGCTGCTCGCCCAGTACACCCTGACCGGCTTCGACGCCTCCGCCCACATGACCGAGGAGACCCACGACGCGGCCCGCTCCGGACCGCGCGGCATCGTCAACTCCATCCTCGTTTCGCTGGTGGCGGGCTGGATCCTGCTGATCGGCGTCACGTTCGCGATCCAGAGCTACGACGGCGCACTCGGCAGCTCCACCGGCGTGCCCCCGGTGCAGATCTTCCTCGACGCCCTGGGCGACACCGGCGGCAAACTGCTGCTCCTCATCGTCATCGGCGCCCAGTTCTTCTGCGGGATGTCCTCAGTGACGGCCAACTCCCGGATGATCTATGCCTTCTCGCGGGACGGCGCGCTGCCGGGCTCGGCGTTGTGGCACCGGATCAGTGACCGCACCCGTACGCCGTCCAACGCGGTGTGGCTCGCCTCGGGCGGCGCCTTCCTCCTCGGCCTGCCCTACCTGATCAATCCCACCGCGTACGCCGCCGTCACCTCGATCGCGGTCATCGGTCTCTTCATCGCCTACGTCATCCCGATCTATCTGCGGCTTCGCCAGGGCGACGACTTCGCGGCCGGCCCCTGGAACCTCGGCCGCTGGAGCAAGCCCGTCGCGGTCGTCGCCGTGGGCTGGGTCGCCTGCGTGACCGTCCTCTTCATGCTTCCGCAGGTCAGCCCGGTCACCGCCAAGTCCTTCAACTACGCGCCGATCGCGGTCGTCGTCGTCCTCGGCTTCGCCGGCGCCTGGTGGATGCTGTCGGCCCGCAAGTGGTTCACCGGCCCCAAGGTCCAGGGCAGCGCCGACGAGTTGGCCTCCATCGAACGCGAACTCATGGGCAACTGAACGCCACCGCCCCGCACAGCCGAGCGGCCCCCGGACTCCAAGGTCCGGGGGCCGCTCGGCATCGGCATGCGGGCTCGCGCCATCGGTACGCGGACTCAGGCCATCCAGAAGAAGACCGCGGTCATCCGCTTGTCCTCCATCGTGCTGCCCCAGTAGGCGGTGGCACTGTGCATCAGGTTGGCGTGGTAGAGGAGCAGCCGGTTGTAGCGGTGCGGGACATCGAGGTCCTCGACGAAGGAGTCCGGCGCCACGAACCGCGTACCCAGCGCGTCGACCAGGTTGTTGTGCGGAGCCGCCACCACGTTGCCGCCGAGACGGCCGCCAGGCAGGTTCTGCCGGTAGAAGCTCGTTCCGCAGCTCTTGGGTACGACCGGGTTGAGATAGAGCACGGCGGCGTAGCGGCACAGCGCGCGGGAGTCGGTGTGCGGCCGCGGTCGGCCCTCGTCCTTGCCGACCACCTGGACGCAGTTGTGGTTGAGCGTGCCCCCGGAGGGCGTGCTCTGCACCCACAGTTCCTTCGCGCCGGTGGCCTTCTTCACCAGCCGTTCCACACGGGCCAGTTCGCCCGGTTCGAGCCCCGGCATCGTCCGCAGGCCCGGCCAGCTCTCCGAGGTGTACGGGTAGCCCTTGGCCCAGTCGTCCTTGGCGAGACAGCGCGCCCGGACGGCGTCCACGTCGGGCAGCACATCGTCGAAGACCCAGTAGTCCCGGTCACGGGTCGGTTTCCGATACGGGAGGACAGGGAGGGCCGGAGTCCGTGGGGGGTGTGAGGACATGCGGCCGACCATAGTGGCGGCGTCGGTCACCACTCGCCTTGGAATTGGTCAACAATCTGTCAACTTCGCTTGGTCGCAAGGCTGTCGGCGCGCCTTTCGTGCCCCGTGCATGTTCCGTGCGCATCTCGCGCACATCTCGCGCGCCAGCTTGGAAATGGGATCCATTTTCAGATAGCGTGAGCCATGTCCGCCTACCTGGGAGACCGACATGGCCGTGCCCAAACGCAAGATGTCCCGCAGCAACACCCGCCACCGTCGCGCCAAGTGGAAGGCCTCCACGGCGCAACTCGCCCCGATCACCGTCGACGGCGCCTCCCACCTCGTACCGCAGCGACTGGCCAAGGCGTACGAGCGTGGCCTGCTGCGCCCGGAGGGCTGACATGCGCGCGGCCTTCGTCGGAAAGGGCGGCAGCGGCAAGACCACGCTGTCGGCCCTCTTCTCCCGCCGGCTGGCGCACTCCGGCGCGCCTGTCGTCGCCATCGACGGCGACATCAACCAGCACCTGGCACGCGCCCTCGGCCTCGGCGACGACGAAACCTTCGCCGCCCCGCCCCTCAGTGCGCGGCTCGGTGAGATCAAGGCCCACCTGCGCGGCAGCAACCCGCGCATCACCTCGCCCGAGACCATGATCAAGACCACCCCGCCGGGCCGCGGCTCCCGCCTGCTGCGCCTCCTCGGCGACGACCCGGTGCACACCCCGCACCTCCAACGGGTCGGCGGCGTACCGCTGATGGTCACCGGCGAGTTCGACGAGAGCGATCTCGGCGTGGCCTGCTACCACTCCAAACTCGGAGCGGTGGAGCTGTACCTCAACCATCTCGTCGACGGGCCGGGCGAGTACGTCGTCGTCGACATGACTGCCGGCGCCGACGCCTTCGCCTCCGGACTGTTCACCCGCTTCGACATGACCTTCCTGGTCGCCGAGCCCACCCGCAATGGTGTCTCCGTCTACCGCCAGTACCGCGACCACGCCCAGGAGTTCGGCATCCCGATCGCGGTGATCGGGAACAAGGTCACCGGCGAGGACGACCTGCTCTTCCTCAAGGAACACGTCGGCGACGACCTTTTGACGTACGTCCGGCACTCCTCCTGGGTGCGCTCCCAGGAGCAGGGCCGACCCCACGGCGACCTCGAACCGCACAACATCCACGCGCTGGGTCACATGCGGACGGCCCTGGACGCCCGTACCAAGGACTGGACGGCCTTCCAGGAACACGCCGTCGCCCTCCACCTCCGCAACGCCGCGGCCTGGGCCGACCGGGCCACCGGCACCGACCTCTCCGCACAGATCGACCCCGACTTCCGGCACGGTCCCACCGCTCTCGTACCGTCCGCCGGCTGACCCTCCCCGCGCACGGCCCGAGTGCGACCGGCACACCACCGAACCACCTAGCGACAGGACTGCCACTCTCATGTCACTCGACGTCTCCCCGAAGCTGCTCGCCGAAGCCGAACGCGGTCCGATCCGCGAAGCGGACTTCGTGGACACCGTCCGTACGTCCCTGCCGTACGCGTACGACCTCATCGCCGACCTGGCTCATCAACTCCGCGACGGGACGGCGGAGTTCGCCGACAACCACACGCCGCCACCCTCCGAGAAGGAACGCGGCCAGCTGCTGCGGGCGCTCGCCAGCGACGCGATCCGCGGCAGCCTGGAACGGCACTTCGGCGTCACCCTCGCCTTCATGAACTGCCACCGCGTCGCCGTCTTCCGCCCCGAGGACAGCGGAGGCGCCACCCACGCCCGGTTCACCTCGCAGCGCTCGCAGATCCTCAACCAGTCACCCGAGTTCCGCGACTGCTGAACCCCGCGGCCGTGCGTCCGTCCGTTACATCGCGGGCTGGGTGGTCAGCGACTGCTCGGCCCAGATGATCTTCCCCTCGGGGGTGTAGCGGGTGCCCCAGCGCCGGGTGAACTGGGAGATCAGGAACAGCCCGCGGCCACCCTCGTCGGTGGTCTTCGGGTGCCGCAGATGCGGGGCGGTCGCGGCGCCGTCGGAAACCTCGCAGATCAGTGCCCGCTCGCTGATCAGACGCAGCCGGATCGGCCCCGAGGCGTACCGGATCGCGTTGGTGACGAGCTCGCTCACGACCAGCTCGGTGGTGAAGGCCAGCTCGTCCAGGCCCCACGCGCTCAGCTGCTGCGTCGCCACCTTCCTGGCCTCGGCGACCATGGCCGGGTCGGTGGACAGGTCCCAGGTCGCGACCTGGTCGGCGCCGAGCCGGCGGGTGCGCGCCATCAGCAGCGCCACGTCGTCGTACGGCCGTGACGGCACGAGGTCGTCCACGATCGTGCGGCACACGCCGTCCAACGGCTGACGGTGCGAGGCCAACGCGCCCCGCAGCCGCTCCCGGCCCGCATCCGGATCCTGTCCCGTGCGGGGCGTGGCGATCAGCCCGTCGGTGTGCAGGGCGAGCACACTGTTTTCCTCCAGGGTGAACTCCACTGATTCGAAGGGCAGTCCGGCGACACCCAGCGCGGGACCACGAGGAAGGTCGGCGAACGTGACGGTGCCGTCGGGAGCGATGACCGCGGGTGCGGGATGCCCCGCGCCCGCCATCGCGCACCGCCCGCTCACCGGGTCGTACACCACGTACAGACAGCTGGCTCCGACGGCCTGCATCCCGCTGGTGAGGGTGTCCGCGCCGCTGCCCTCCTCCCGGGCGGCCCGGCTGACCAGGTCGTCCAGGTGCGCGAGCACCTCCTCGGGCGACAGGTCCAGATCGGCGAGGGTCTGTACGGCGGCCCGCAGCCGCCCCATGGCGGCGGCGCCGTCGATGCCGTGACCGGTCACCTCGCCCACGACCAGCGCCACCCGGGCCCCGGACAGCGGAATGACGTCGAACCAGTCCCCGGCGAGGCCCGTCAGCTCGTCCGCGGGCCGGTAGCAGGCCGAGACCTCCACCGCGTTCTGCTCGGGGAAGCGGTGCGGGAGCAGATTGCGCTGGAGGACGAGCGCCGCGTCGCGTTCACGGGTGTAACGACGGGCGTTGTCGAGGCACAGGGCCGCCCTGCCGACGAACTCCTCCGCCAGGCTCAGATCGTCCTCGTCGAAGGGGTCCTCGCGCTCGCGCCGGAAGAACGTGGTGATACCCAGCGTGACGCCACGGGCCCGGACGGGGACGATCATCGCGCTGTGCAGCCCGAGGTCGAGGAAGGAGGCGGCCGGGCCCTCGCGGGCGCTCGTGCTCCACTTCCTGGCCAGCGGATCCAGCCGCGCCTCGCACCAGGACCGGCCCTCGGCCAGCGCGCGCACCGGGGGAGAGGTCGTCTGGTAGGTCGCGGCCTCACCCACCTCGATGGCGGTTTCGGGGACGCCGGCCCGGACCGACTGCTGTCCGGCACGCCGCAGCGACACCACGTCCGTGTCGCTCAGCCGGCCGGGCACCGGCTCAGCTCCCCTGAGCACGGACTCCAGCAGGTCCACGGTGACGAAGTCGGCCAGCCCCGGTACGGCGACATCGGCCAGCTCCTGCGCGGTGTGCAGGACGTCCAGACTGCGCCCGATGTGCTCCCCGGCCCGGTCGAGCAGCGCCAGCCGCCGTCGGGCACGGTAGTGATCGGTGACATCGACGACGGTGTAGTACACCCCGATCGGATGCCCGTGGTCGTCCTCCAGCCGGATGAACGACAAGGAGTGCGCGGTCTCGCGATGCGGCGCGGACCGTATGTGGCCCACGTGCTCGTACCCGACGACCGGCCGACCGCTCTCCAGCACCTGGCGCATCTGCGCCTCTAGCGCCTCGGCGTCCAGGCCCGGCTGGATGTCGGCGAGCCTGCGCCCCAGCCGCCGGTGCGGCGGGCCCCCGCCGAACTGCTCCAGCGCGGCGTTCGACCACACATAGCGCAGGTCCGTGTCCACGATGGCGATGCCCACCGGCGAGCGGGCGTTCATCCGCTCCAGCACCGACCGGCTCATGTCCCAGCCGGGGCCACCGGCCAGATCGGCGAGCAGCACCACCCAGCGCGTCGGCCCGCCGCTCTCCCGTATCGGGACGACCCGGACCATCACCCGGACCGCGTGCCCGTCCCGGTGCAGCGCGGACAGCAGTCCCGCCCAGCCGTTGCCCTCGCGGCACCGCGCCACAAGGTCGGGGATCCGCGCCGCGTCCTCCGGAAGCAGCAGGTCGGCGGCGCGGCGGCCCAGCACCTCGGAGGGCGCGTACCCCAGCAGCCGCTCGGCGTCCGCGGTCCAGCTGGTCACCTTCATCCGGGCGTCAAGCAGCAGCGGTGCGGCGTCCGCCATGTTGAAACGCCGGCGGGCGGCCGACACGTCTCGTTCCTCGCTCGCAGCCACGGCGACCCTCTCCGCTCCCCGAGGTGGTCCTACCCGCTATTTGCCCATTCTTCACGTTGTACGACCACGTGGGCTCGGGGGCCTGGGGCGCCGTTGAACCCCGGGGCCGGTGGCCGCGTATCACTCCACGGGATGGCGTGAAACCGCGTGCACGGAAGGAGAGCAGTGTGCCGACACCGCCCGAACCAGGGCAGCCCGGGGGGCGACGGGCGATCGAACCCACCTATGTTCAGCGGCGCCGCCGGACGGAGGCACTCGCGCAGCTTCTGAAGGAGGTGCGCGAGGAGCAGAACGGGCCCGACCCGGACGAGAACTACGAGGTCATCGCCGTACCGGCCACGACGGGCGCTGTCATGCCGCCGGTGGCCGAGGACGCGACCGAGGTACTGCCACCCGTCCTGGTGGGCGAGGACTACACCCGGGGCGCGAGACCGGTAGCGGCACGCGGGCCCTCCGTCACTCCCGGCGTCCGCCACGGGCGCGGGCCCGCGGGCGAGCGGACGGCCAGGTGGGGCACCGGGCAGCGCCGCGCGGCCGTCGTCATCGGGGTCACGGGGGCTGCCCTCGTCGGCTTCGCCCTCGCGCTCCTGCTGCCCGGCGGTGAGCAGGAGGCCGGAGCACAGGCCGGGCGGGCCCCGACCGGCACACCCACGACGGCCGCCGCCCAGGTCCCGTCCGCGAGCGCCGACCCGGACGGAGCGGGCACCCTCCGCGAGGGGGACAGCGGCCCCGCGGTCAAGGACCTGCAGCAACGGCTGCTCCGGATCCCGAACGTCTACGACCACGGCTCCACGAACGGCACCTACGACGCCACGCTCACGGCCGCGGTCGCGCGCTTCCAGCTCTGGTACGGGATCCGGGGCGACGAGACGGGTGTCTACGGCAACGACACCCGCGCCGACCTCGAATCCCGTACGACGCTGTGACCCCGTACGGCCGCACGGCTGCCGAGCGCGCCAGGAACGTCAGATGGCCGCGACCGACCGGGTGAACTCCCTTATTCCCCGGGCGAGTTCCGTCGGCCGGTCCAGGGGTACCAGGGTGTAGCTGTCGTCGATCTCGACCAGCCGTCCCTGCGGCAGCAGCGCGGCGAGGCGCCGGCCGTGCTCGGGCGGCATCACGCGGTCGCCGCGCGCCCAGACGACGAGGGCGGGGCGGTCGAAGCCCGGCAGCCGTTCGGCCGCGGCGAGCAGCAGACCGGTGTCCGCCGCCGCCGCGCGCAGCGTGCGCACGGCGTCGCGGCGGATCTCCGGCCGTTCGAGGACCGGCCTGATCCACCGCGCGGTGGCGGCGTCTCCCCGGAGGGTCAGCCACCCGAAGGCGACCGGCATGCGGCGCAGCGGCCGCAGCCGCATCTGTTGCATGAACATCCCGAACAGCCGAGGCGGGAGCCTGCCGCTGAGGACGAGCGTCCGGCCCGTCAGCCCGGGCGGGAAGTTGTCGAAGGCGTCGCACGACACGAGCACCACCCCCGCCACCCGTGCCGCACCGTCGCCCATCATGAGCTGGACGAGCGCACCGCCGGTGTCATTGCCGACCAGGACGACGTCCCGCAGATCGAGGCGGACGAGGAACTCCGCGACCAGCCGGGCCACCCCCGGCAGCGACAGGTCGGCGTCGGCCCGCATTCCGTGCCGATGCGCCCCGAGCGGCAGGGTCGGCGCCACGCACCGATGGTCGGCGGCGAGCTCGGAGATCGTCTCGTCCCACAGCGAGGAGTCCATCATCAGCCCGTGCAGCAGCACCAGCACCGGACCGTCGCCACCGGTGTCCCGGTACGCGACCGTCCCCGCCGACAGCTCGATCTCTCCCGTCGTCATCGGCGCTCCACGGAGGCGACGGAGGCCACCGGGGAATCGAGCACATGTCGGCGCAGGAACGACAACTCGACGTCGACGGCCCGTTCGTGCGCGTCCAGGAACGGCGCGTAGTGCCCGCCGGGCAGCCGGACCAGCTCCGCGCGGGGCGCCCGCCGCGTCGCGTGCACGGCCGCCGTGGGCGAAGCGGACTGGTCCTGCTCGCATACGACGACGAGCAGCGGACACCGTACGCGCGGGGCGTCACGGCCGGGACGGTAGAACCCGAGGCCGAGCGCCGAGCGGGCCGCGACCTCCTGCCGCCAGTCCGGATACCGGTTGCCGGGATTGAGCGCGCGCGGGACGTCGGCCGTGTCCGGGGTGGTGAGGACGGCGACGGTGCCGGGCTCGCCGCCGAGCGGCACCAGCAGGGGCGGACGGCCGAGGAGGCCGCCGGCCGCGTCGAGGACACCCCTGCCGAACAGGCGCAGCAGGGCGAGTGGCTTCTGGTGGCGCGCCGCCAGGCGTGCGGCGGCCGGACCCCCGACGTTCGGCGTCTGGGCGATCACCGCGGCGAGGTGCGGGGTGCGCGCCGCGACCCGCAGGAGGTGACCGGCGGATGCGGAGAACCCCCAGAGCGCCAGCCTGCTCCGGTCGACTCCCGGCAGGGTCGCGGCGAACGCGACGGCGGCTTGCCAGTCCGTCAACTGCCCGCTGACGGAGGCGACTTGGCGCGGTCGCCCACCGCTCTCGCCGAATCCGCGACAGTCGAAGGCCAGCACGCCGAACCCGGCGTCCTGGAACCGTCGCGCGAACAGGTCGGTGCCCGGTTCCTTCGTCACGGCGAACCCGCCCGCCATGATCACACAGGAGCCGTCGGTCCCCGGATAGTGCCAGGCGGCACACTCGCTGCCGCCACTGCTGAAACGGACCTTCTCCCGCTCCCCGGACACCGGATCGGTCACGTCTTTCATCAGGGCCTCCCGTGTGCGTCTGCCGCGTCTTTGCCGAGCGTCTGCATCCAAGAGGGCTCATGAGGACCCCGGTGTGACATCGCCGCGACCCTCCTTTGGACTTCCCACCGGGAGCAGACCTCCGCGGGGCGCTGTAGTACCGCGGTGGCACATGGACTCCCCGGAATGACTCCCTGGGTACGACGGCTTCGCGCCCACGGGCTTCTACCGTGGCCATTGAGGAAGCGGGAGATCGAAGCGCGGGGATCGAAGCGCGGGGATCGAAGCGCGGGGATCGAAGCGCGGGGATCGAAGCGGAGGGATTCATGATCCGTCCAGCCACGAAGGGAGCCGGCGAAGATGGCCACCGCCCACAGCGACGCCGCCCAGGACAGGCAGGTGCCGGATCCCGACGGCACGCGGCCGCTCGCCGTCGTGCTCCTCTGCGCAGGTGTCGCGATGCTGCCCTGGCTTCTGGTGCTGGCGAACTCTCTGCCCGCCGCCGAGTCCGCCACATGGATAGGACTCGACGTACTCGAGGCACTGGGTCTGGCCGCCACCGGCCTCCTCATGCTCCGCCGGGACCCGCGCGGCTGCCTCACGGCCACCGCGACCGCCGTACTCCTGGTCGCCGACGCCTGGTTCGACGTGACGACCGCGGCGCCCGGTACCGAACTCGCCACGGCCGCCGCCATGGCCCTCGGCGTGGAACTCCCCATGGCGGTCCTGTGCGCGGTGCAGGCTGTACGTTCCTGGCCGCACTCGGCGCGGCGAAACCGGCGCTGACGGAGCCGCCCTTCGTCCAGTCGGCCGAGCTGGTTGGATGACGCTCCATGGACAGAGGCCGGTCGGCGTCCGAACCGCTCGGCCCCTCGGCACTGGCCTGGCGCTACTTCAGCGACTGGCGAGGCATGCTGGTGGGCCTGTGGGCCGGGTCGATGCAGAACATGCACCCCGGTCTCGGCGCCGGGGTGGAGGAGCACTCGAAGTTCTTCGACGAGCGCTGGGAGCGGCTGTTGACCGAGGAGCGGCCAGCCACCGGGCGAGGGCATCGGACAGATGACCGCCTGCCTGCCTGCCGGCCGGCGACGGCGACCGAACCGACCACCCCTTTTCGCGGATCTCGCCGTTGCGCCTGCACGTACCCGTCCCCCCGTTCCCCACCACCTGGACCACCGACGTCACCGACGTCACCGACGTCACCGACGGCCCCGATCGGAGACCGTCGGACTGATGTGCGAACCAGTCACGGCCGGGGGAGTGCTCGTCCGCCCCGGCGATGTGATGCGGGCCGACGCCGACGGTGTGGTCGTCGTCCGCCGTGAGGACGCCGCCGAGGCGGTCGCCTCTCACAGGAGCGGGTCGACGCCGAGGCGGGGTGCATCGCCGCGTATCGGGCGGGCAGGACGGCCGTCGACATCTGCAATCTCGCGCCGCTTCTTGCGGCGAAGGGGCTGGTGATCGAGGACCAGCGACATTGCACAGGGCGATACCGGGTGACGCCGGTGATGCGTGCGTCAGGAGGTCTGATCGATCAGGAGCTTCACCCGGGGACCGGCACGAAGCCCGGCCAAACCCGCGTCGATGACGTCGCTGAGGGGGAGGGTGTCCCGGAAGTGGAAGGCCGACCAGGCCGGGAGTCCTCCATCAGGGCTGCCGCCAGATCGTTCCAGGCGAGTACCTCGCAGGTCGCGGACGTTACGGTTGCCGCGGCCCGCGGTTCGGCTGCTCATCGGCACGTTGCTGGAGTCCGGGAAAGAGGATCGCCCACCAGGGCGCACTCCACCTCGTCACGATCCTCAGCCGGGAATCACGCGTGCGGCTCGGTGTCCAGGACCATGTCTGACGTGGAGCCGATCAGACGGCGCAGGACGGCGTCGGCCCGCTCACTGTCGCGGGCCATGACAGCGTCGAGCAGGTCGCGGTGTTCTTTGTGGACCGCCTGGTCGGTCCAGCGGTGCGCGTCTGCCGGTGTGGGCCGGCTCCACCGCCGGTACCCCCGTACGCCCACCTCGGCCCTGCCGCCACCGCGCGCCTAGCCGAGCTGGCCGGCGGCTTCACGCGAGCCCTCAGGGCGGCGGGCGCCTTTCCGGCGGCGCACTTCGGCAAGGGCTGAGACCGAGGGCCGGGTCCTCGCTCAGTCGCCGCCCGGCGCGGTATGCGCCGGGCGGCCCAGGGGCGTACGGCCGAAGCAGCGGCTGACGCCGGGCGTCTGGATCACCGCCGCGAAGGCGGCCATGTCACCGGCACCCGCTGGGGTCTTCACGGCGCCGAAGCCGTCCTCCGTCTCCGCGCCGTGACCGCCCGACCAGTACGCCGTGGTCAGCCAGAACAGGTGCTCAGGGCCAGCGGCCCAGAACCTCACGGGGAGCCGGTTCGTTGAGCCGATCGGCCTGCTCTCCCAATGACCAGAAGGACTCGTCGTGACCGGTGGTATCCCAGTGGACGACAGCTGTGTCGGCGCCTTCCAGGAGCTGAAAAGCAGGCGGGACATCAACACAGTGATCTTCCGGCTCAGCGACAGCCTGGAGACCGTCATTCCCGACTCCAAGGGGAACCTGACACACGACGAACTGCTGAAGGCCCTGCCGGCCGACGAGCCCCGGTACGTTGTCCACGACCTGCTCTTCGCGACAGCGGACGGGACCCGTCAGGAGAAGATCGTGCTGATCTCCTGGTGCCCGGCGGGGGCGAGGGCCGAGGAGAGGAACGCGCACTCCTCCGGCTACAGCACACTGCGGAACCTGCTCGACGGTGTCCAGGTCTTCGTGCAGGCCACAGACCTGTCCGACATGGAGTACAAGGCGCTCGTATCCCGGGCCTGTTGACCCATCCCTCCGCCTTGGCGGTGATCAGGGCGCGCCATCGTTGACCGGTGGCCGGCTCGCGCGCCGACCCACCGACTGCCGGACGCCCGCACGAGGGCTCGGCGATCTCAGCATGCGAGTGGCCGGACGACCACGCTCCCGGGCGGGGCCGCATCAGGGTTGGGCCGGAGAGTCACGTGAAAGACGGCCACCGATCGGCGGCCCACTCGAGCCAGCCCGGCCACCCAGGAGGATCGCACCCCGGTATGAGATCGGTGTCGGTGATCCGTCCCGCAGGCGCGAGCGCTACCCCGAACCGTGAGGACGCTAAATCGGGGTGCAGCTGGGCATGACTTTCTGTGAGCCTGGCCGGCGCGGGATGTCGGGGTGGGGGAACGAGGTGTCCAGGTGCGGGTGTTCGGTGTCGGGGAGACGGTCGTGCGTCGGGACGTCTACCGCGGCCGGGTGTGGAGCGCGCAGGCGCTGCGGGTCATCGAGGACACCGACGTGGCGCTGATAGCCGCGTGCCGCCCGGGTGCCCAGGCGCTGTGGCCGTCTCTGTACGCAAAGGCCCGTAGCGACGGCGACCGTTCGGTGCGCATGGAGGCGTTCGACGCGATGGCGACGGGGGAGTGGGAGCTCGTCCCGGGGCTGTGGCAGGACACGGAGTTGCTGCTGTGGAAGCCGCCCGCCGCCTGGTTCAGTGTCAACGCCTTCTATGTCCCCGACAGGCAGGGGCGTCGGCTGCGGAACTGGTACGTGCACTTCGAACACCCCACAGCCCGCACCCCGGACGGGTTCGACACCTTCGACCTGGCCGTGGACCTCGTCATCGACCCCGACCTGACCACGATCGAGTGGAAAGACGTGGACGAGTACGCCCACGCGCGTCGCCTGGGCATCGTTTCCGACACCGTGCACCAGGCGGTGGAGCTCGCCCGCACCCAGGTACTCGTCCTGCTGGAGGACCGGGCGGGGCCGTTCGCGGATGCCGACCGGTGGGCGGCCTGGCGCTGGGACGCCGCCTGGCCGCCTCCCCGCCTGCTCCAGTGCCCGCTGGACGAGTTGGTGCCGGGCCGTGGGCTGGAGGGTTTGCCTCCGGTGGGGGACCGAAAGGCGCACCGAAGGTAGGACCCCCCTCGAAACTGATCGCTGGACCACCAGAATTCGGCCGGGCTGTCTCGGATTTGCCCACTGTGACGCAGCGGCTCAGTTCCGGTCGGTGCGCTGGTCGGCATGCTAGCTGGTTCGA
This sequence comes from Streptomyces sp. NPDC007095, assembly GCF_040634475.1. Taxonomy (NCBI): domain Bacteria; kingdom Bacillati; phylum Actinomycetota; class Actinomycetes; order Kitasatosporales; family Streptomycetaceae; genus Streptomyces; species Streptomyces sp. NPDC007095. The sequence goes on along the minus strand of NZ_JBEYFS010000023.1, from coordinate 45,193 downwards.
CCACAGCGAATGCGAGTGACCCAGGTCGCCCTTGCTTTGTGGCTCCTTGGGCAGGCCGTTGACCAGGCGGCTTCTTTCACCGCATGCGCCGCATCCTCCGCGTTCCTGGTCGGAATCGGGGAGACCGGTGACTGGTTGCGTCGACGCTGGGCAGCGCGTCGTGAACAGGCAGGGGCCGCTGCGAAGAGGTCCCGTTCGCGGTACGTTCAGGGGTGAGCCGGTGCTTTCTCTTTGGTGGCATGCCCTGATCAGTGTCGTGTGCATGCTGGGATTCCTTGGTGCCGCGAGCGTGGGGGCTGGGCCGGTGGGCAGAAGATCGGCTGGCTGTCTTCCGGCTGCGTCGCCGGCGGGGGTGCCATGCTGGGCGTCGGGCTGGTCATGGCGGGCCGGGCCCTGCTACCCGGTCGGCTACGGCGGGCGATGTTCCGAGTGTCTCCGCCCGAAGGACGGCACCGACGACCGGGTCAGCCGCGCTGAACTGCCCGCAAGGGCGCGGGAAGGTTCGTTGTTGAGCGACCGCGCTGGCACGCGGTCGCGGCAGCCGGCTCTGTCCACCAGGTCGCGCGGACGGAGCCAACCGCGCAGTTGCACGACCGGCGGCGGCCCGGGCTTCGATATTCGATCTATGTCGGCTACTTCCACGCGACGTCCCTGACTCAACAGGGCAAGCAACGGACCACCGGCTACTACCTGACGCCTTCAGCGGAGTCGGACCACAGTGACGACTGCGTGCCGGGTCGTGCCCGCCATAACCTCCACCACGACGTCGCCACCGGCGGGCGTGTAGGAGTCGCCGGCCTTCACGGACGCGCCCGGGCTGGGGGACCAGGCGCGTGGAGACGGCGGCCGCGAGCACCGTGGTCAGGCGCTGGGACAGCGCGACGCGTCCGTCGGACAGCCGTACGGGGAGGGCCTTCAAATGCCGGGCGGTGCCGGTGCACCCGACCACGGCCGCCTCGATCGTGTCCGCGTGACGGATCTTCAACCTCAACTGCACCATCTGGAGAACCGCTGGGCACTGTCGGGCGGATCGCCGCAGTGCCGTGTCGTGCTGATCCGTACCGGCGGGCCCACGTACTTCGTGAATGTGCCGAGCGACGGGAGTTGCCGTCCACAAGGCAACTCCCCGTAGTGATCAGTTGATTGCAAGCAGTGAATTTGCGAGTCGAGCTCGAGACGAACCGGAGATCGGTCGTGTCCGCGTCGCCGGCCTCCAGCCCGCTCCTCTCTCCTCGATTCGAAGGATGGCATCACATGGCTGAGAAGCGGCTGAAGGCATGGGGCAACAACCGCGCCGGGCAGCTCGGTGACGGAACCTGAACCGACTTCCGCACCACCGCCACCACCGTGCTCGGGCTGACCAGCGCCGAAGTGGTGAAGATCGCCGCAGGCTGCAGGGGCTCGGCCACCGGTCACGGGCTGGCGCTGCTGACCGACCGCACGGTGCAGTCCTGGGGTGCCAACGGCTCGGGCCGGCTCGGCGACGGCACCGTGTTCAGCCACAACGCGCCCGGCCAGGTCGTCAACCTCGCCGACGCCACCGACATCGCCGCAGGCGGGACGCACAGCCTGGCCCTGCTGTCCGACCACACCGTCGTCGCCTGGGGACGCGACAACTACGGACAGCTCGGCAACGGCACCAACGCGGACAGCAGTGTCCCGGTCCGAGTCGAAGGACTCAACAAGGTGATCGCGATCGCCGCCGGCCTGAACCACAGCCTGGCACTCCGCGAAGACGGCACCGTCTGGGCCTGGGGCCACAACGACAACGGCCAGCTCGGCGACGGCACCACCGCCAGCAGGAACGTCGCCGCTCAGGTGAGCGATCTGACCGGCGTCACCCTGATCGCCGCCGGAGCCGACCACAACCTCGCCCTGGTCGGCGGCCCAGGCAACGGCGGCGTCGTGATGGCCTGGGGCCACAACGCCACCGGCCAGCTCGGCGACGACAGCTCCACCAACCGCTACACCCCTGTCAAGACCCAGGACGCCTGGTCCGGCGAGGTCTCGTGGATCGCGGCCGGCTGCAACCACAGCGTGGCCGTCACCGGCACCGACAGCACCCTCCATACCTGGGGCCAGAACACCTCGGGCCAGCTCGGTGACGGCGCCACCGACCAGCGGAACACCCCTGTGCCCGTGCCGGGCCTGACCGGTGTTCAGCTGGTGAACGGAGGCCGGGAACACACCCTTGTTCTGCTCGGCGACAACACGGTCCGCTCCTGGGGCTCCAACGGTTCCGGCCAGCTCGGCAACGGCACCACCACCGACAGCAGCACCCCGGTGACCACGCTCACCGCACTGACGGGAGCCGACAAGATCGCAGCCGCGATCGGCGGCGACTTCAGCCCTGACAACTGACACACCAGCGCACCACCTGCCTGGTACCGGCGCCTGCGCAAACCCGTGGCAAGGTCAGGCAATCGATACAGAACCTCATCGATTAATCAGGAGAAATCATGACCAGGCTGACCGAAACTGAAGCCGAAGCCGAAGCCGTGTTCGCGAAGTGGTCGTTCCGCTGGCCAGAGTTTGATGCCCCTCAAGGAAGGCATTCCGGGTCGGCGTTGATCGAGTCGGCGAACTCGCGTAGGAGGCCGATCAGAGCGTCGCGCTTACCGTCCGCCCGCTGGAGCCGGTTGATGAATACCATCGTGGCCATGTTCTCTCCTGGAGAGAATCTTCAGAGGACTTCGGCGCCCAAGGCGATCTCGAAGCCGGCGCCGTTGCGTGCCAGGCCCACCAGGAGGATGCCGGCCCATTCAAGGACGTAAGCCATTTCGAGCCCTCCTGCGTCGAGGGGCCGCATGTCCAAGCTCTCCAGAAACGTCGCGACGCGTGCCTTCGCCTCGGCGCTGTCGCCGGCGAAAAACACGTCCAAGGGCTTGTCTTCAGCAAGGACGCCGCGCAAGATCGAATTGAATGCCTTCACGACGTGTGTGCCCTCGGGGGCGGCGGCGGCAATCTGCTGGGACACCGAGTCGCCCGCGGTAGTCACGAGTCCGGTGACGTCGGCGTTGAACGGATTGGTGATGTCGACGAGGATCTTGCCGGACAGCGCATCGCCGTAGTGCGCGACCACTTCAACCACGCCGGTGTACAGGACGGCGACGATGACGATGTCACCCGCCGGCCTTGCCCCGAACGTGCCCACGGTGGCTCCGTTGCCGATCTGGTCGGCAAGTGCCTGAGCCTTGGCGGTGTTGCGGCTCATGAGCTCGATGGTGTGGCCGTGCTTCGCCGCCCGGGTGCCGATGGCGGTGGCCATGTTGCCCGAGCCGATTATGCTGATGGTGGTCATGACGTGTGCTCCTTCGTGGTGTCTGGATTAGTTGGTCGTGAGGGCCTTGCCGGCGTGAGAGGCCGGTGCGTCGAAGGTTCGCCCCACGCCTAGGTGTTGTAGTTCATGACGTTGTTGACACTCTTACCGCAACGAAGGCCATGGCCGCCCCGAAGCCATCGCGGTACGCCTGACCTGCCTGAGTCTTCGATTCGCCCATTGCGTCGAGCTGCCGATTCGACTCTGCGACGACCGATCTGAGAGCTGTTGCCGTCGCAGCTCGAAGCTCAGCAGCCAGCCGAGCACTTTCGGCAACGGCCCGGTCGTGAGCCTTGATCTGAGCAGCGAGCAGGACAGGCCACTCTGGGCTTACCGTTCGCCGGGTCTCCATTTCATCTGTGACTTTGGGCTGAGCGACCAGAATGCCGAGCACCGCTCGCACCAGCCGGTGCCGGGTGGTACCGCTCGCGGGTCCAGCCGGGCGGAGCAGTCCGGGCAGATGCCTTCATGCAGCGCAGCCCGCGCTACGAACTCGTGCCCGTCAGCGACGATCATCTTCAGAGGCGTTCCCGACTTGGCCATCTCCTGGTACTCCGTCGGGTCACCGTTCGCGCTCACGACGATCGCCTTCGAATGCGCTTGTCGTACCGCGTTGGCGGCGCCCAGCGCCCGGTCTCCGAAGCCGGCCTGGATCGCTGCGAGCCTGGGCTGCGCCTGCAGGTAGGAGGTGATGAACTCGTTGGACGCCTGGGTGGTCAGATCCTGCACCGTCAACGGCAATCTCTTCACGGTCTTCGACACGCCATGTCGTACTGCAAGGACCACAGCGACGCGAAGTCGGCCCCGACCTCCGCGCCCGGCTGGGCGCCCGACACCTACCTGCTCCAGTTCGGGTACCCGCCGGCGCGTCGCCGCGCCGCGCCAGACCGCCGTGCCGACGTTCGGCCTGCGCGCGGCGCGACGCTGACGACCACCGGCGCCGCGCTCAGATCACTGTGGTGCCGCCGTCGACAACCAGCTCCATGCCATTGACGTAGCTCGAGTCGTCCGAGGCGAGGAACAACGCGACCGACGCGATCTCCTCAGGGCGGCCCATCTCTCGCCGCGGGATCACGGACTCGAACTGCGCCTTCATCTCCGCGTCCATCACCTCCTCCAGAATCGGCGTGGCGACCTGGCCGGGGGTCAGTACGTTCACCCGGATCTTCCTGTCCCTCAGCTCGGACACCCACACCCGTGCGTAGGCGGGCAGCACGGCCTTGCTCGCTGCGTACACACTCCAATCGGGGTAGCCCCGGAGCGAAGCGTTCGACCCGGTCATGAAGATCGAGCCTCCATCGTTGAACAGCGGCAGCGCCTTCTGAACCGTGAACAGCGTGCCGCGCGCGTTCAGCGAGAAGGCGGCATCGAACTGCTCCTCGGTGATCTCGCCGAGCCTGCCCTGCTCGCCCATCCCGGCACTTGCCCACAACACGTCGACCGTGCCCTTTTCCTGCTTGACCGTCTCGAACAAACGGTCCAGATCGTCGAGGTCGGCCGAATCGGCCTGCAGGCCGGTCACGTTCCGGCCGATCAGCTTGACGGCTTCGTCCAGCGCGTCCTTCCGCCGGCCCGAAATGAAGACGTGAGCTCCTTCGTCGACGAACAACTTGGCACCAGCCAGCGCCATACCACTTGTCGCGCCTGTGATCACCGCAACCTTGCCATCGAGCTTTCCCACGACCACTCCATCTGATTGCCATGGCGATGTTATGTACACCGATCTGGATGCTTAACGTACCGGTCGGCCGCATCGGGCGCAAGCTATGCACACCGAGCGGTACCCACCTGGGCTACACTGGGCGTGTGACGGAGTTGGAGAAGGGGCCGCGAGGCCTGCGCCGCGGCAGGGGCGCACGAGAGCGCATCCTCAGCGCTTCACAACAACTGTTCCGCGATCAGGGCATCAACGGCACCGGCATGGACCAGCTCTGCGCGGTGGCCGAGGTGTCCAAGCGCACGCTTTACCAGCACTTCGCCGGCAAGGACGAGCTGATCGCCGAATGCCTACGCCGATTCGATCCCGACATCCTGCCCGAAGTGTTCGACCGCACCGACCTCACACCTCGCGAACGCCTCCTCGCCGCGTTCGACGTGCACGCGCCCCTGTGCCCGTTCATCGCGGCGGCCGTCGAAATCCCCGACCCGGGCCACCCGGCACGCTTGCAGGCTCGCGACTACAAGAAAGCCTTTGCCGCCCGGCTCGCCGATACCGCCCGCGAGGCCGGCGCCACCAACCCCGAACAGCTCGGCGAGCAACTGGCGCTGCTGCTGGATGGCGCCTCGGCCCGCAGCCGAGTCCTCAACACCGAGACCCTCGCCACCGCCGCCGCCATCGCAGCCGTCCTCGTCGACAACGCCATCCCCACGGCAGCGGTACCGGCCGGCGCAAGCGCTGTCGAGCAGCACGGCCAGGATGACGATGACGCCGGCCGGGGTGGCGCCCCGCGTTCCGGCCGTGGCGCCGTTGCCGAGCACCCTGGCCAGGGCCACATCCTTGACCGCATCACGGAGCAGATGTGATCGGAGAGCTTCAAGACGTCACCGAAGCCGTCGGTGTCGCCGTGCACCAGGCTGGAGTTGTACGCCGTGAAGACCGCGAAGCGGCCGTCGGCGCTGAATTGCGGTACGTCTTCGTGGGGCCGAGATCATGAGACAAAACAGACTGGCCCACGAGTGAGGCAGACCTGAGGCCCCGGCTCTGGGCACCAAGCAAGGCCCTTTTCAGTTCCTCGCCCGCCACCTGCGCCATGGCAGTAGCGAAGGCCAGTTCGGAAAGAACAACCGTCGCCACGCAGCCGGGAGTCCATCAGCGCCGGCGAACGGCGGGTCGTTGGACAAGCTGGTCCAGGCGCCCTGCGCACCGTTCGCGAAGTAGGCCATGGACGACTTCGCGGGCCAGGACCTGTTCACCATGAAGAGCGAAGTCGCCGAGACGGTGTGGCGAGCCGTGCACGACACGACAGGCCGGCTGTGATCCCGGCCGGTCCCGACGCGGTCCGGCTCGCCCAGGCGAAGTGATCAACCAGCAGGCAAAGTGACGCGGCACTGATGCCACGAGCCGGCCCTGCGCACACGCACGGGCCGGCCCGCTGTCCGGCACCAGCACCGATCCCTGTCGACCTCAGGCATCCGTGCGCCGTATGTGCAGGTGGCCATCGCGAGGGAAGGAGGGTGGCGCCGCGGGCAGGACGCTGTCGAAGTCGTACCGGCTCTTCTGCGCAACCCGGCACGACGCCGGGTTGTCTTCCTGGTGCAGGAGTTCGAGACGCTCCAGCCCGTCGGCTTCGAAGGTGCCGAAGGCCCAGCTCGTGAGAGCCTCCAGAGCGCGGGGGGCCACTCCCCGCCCGCGAGCGTGCGCCGCGGTCCAGTAGCCCACCTCGGCCGCCGGTTTGCCGGGGGCGACTTCTTTGAGGACGACGTTGCCCAGCAACTGTTCGCGAACTGGACCGGATTGTGCCTCAAGGACGGCGAAGCTGAACCGCTCTTCCGCTGTCCAGCTCCGCTGCTGGGCCTGGACCCACCGTGCCCCGTCAGCATCGTTGTCCACGACATGGCTCGTCCAGCGGCGCAATCCGGGATCCCGGCACGCCTCGACCAGAGCGGCAACGTCCTGCATGCACCAAGGGCGAAGAACGAGAGCGGGAGAGGCCGGCGTCGCGGCCACCTGAAGTACGACGGAGGCAGTCACCAACTGATCATATGAGGCGCGGCGTTCTCACCGCTGCGCGAGGGCAGACACGCCCCGTTGGAAGGCCGCCTGCGCCTTGCCCAGGCCCGTTGTCAGTGGCGGCGCGTATGGTCCGATCATGAGCATTCCCGCCGTTGAGGACTCGTGGGGCCGTATCGACGCGTGGCTGCTGCGGCACGCGCCCGTCAGCCATGCCCTGCTGCGCCCGCCGGCGTCGCCGTCGGCCATCAGGGCAGCCGAGCGCGCGCTCGGGGTCCGCTTCCACTCCGACCTGGTGGCCTCGCTGAGCTGCCACGACGGAGTGGAACTCCAGCCGGGGGCACCCGTGTTGGCGTACTACGGTCCGCCGTCCTGCGCCGCGGACATCGTCAAGAGCACCTCGTTCCTGCGCGGTATCAGCGCGGACGTCCCGGACGACGACGTCCTCGGCGAGGATGACGAGGACGACGACGGACTCGCCACGTACTGGCATCACGACTGGCTGCTCATCACCCTTGGCATCGGCTGGCAGTCCTCCGACGGCCTGTTCCTCTCCTGCCACCCCGGCCGCAACTGGGGCCGCCTCGGCCATTACTTCGACGAGGACATTCCCACCTTCACGGGGTGGGCGTCCCTGCGCCACGCACTGGCCGACCTCGCGGACGCCCTGGAAAGGGGCCGCCCGTTCGACGGCCGGACACCGCTGGCGTACGAGGGTGCCCTGCTGTGGGAGGACGAGACGACCGCAGTCCCCGACCCGGTCTCCCCGCTCGCGCTGGCCGCCGAGTCCGCCGAACCGGATCCGGAGCCACCGGTTCCCTCGGAGCCGCTCTTCGTTCCGGTGGGCCAGTCGGACGGCGTGTACCTGGCCATGGTCCGGCACAGGACCCCTCCACCGCCCCCGCCGACCCAGCCCGACGTCGTCTTCGCGGAGCACCTCACCCCGGCCGAACTACTGCGCAGGTTGGGCGCGATCCCCGACACCGTCCACCCGCGCACACGCGCCCGGGCCCAGAAATCGGCGGACTTGCCGTGGGCGGCGTACCGTCCGATGGTCCGCGCGGGCAGCGTCGGCGGATGGGCCTACGCGACCCAGGAGGGTGGTGCCGCCCAGTTCACCCGCCCGGAGGTGCTGCGCAGGGTGTCCTCGGGCACACGCGCGGTCGCCCTGACCAGACGGGGGCCCGAGGTCCAGGTCACGGTCGCCGAGGACGGCGTACCGGGGCCGGAGGGCGTGCGTCATGTCCTGTCGCCGCGCGAGGGCGGCGGTGACTCCTGGCCCGGGTCGAGGGCCGCGTACGCCCGCTTCCTGGCCGAACTGGAGGGGGAGTTCGGCATCACGTACCGGCCGGACGACGACACCGACGCGGAACTGACGAGCGCACTGCTCCTGCCCGTGCTGGAGGACGTCGACCGGGCCGCGAACCGGTACGTCGGCCAGGTCCGGAACTTCGACCTGGCCGCACTGATCGAACGGACACCGCCTGCCCGACTGCGTACGGCGATGGTCGCTCAGTTGGGGCGACTGGCGGCGGAGACCCGGTTCGACATGTACGACGAGGTGAGCGACGCGCTGGCCCGCACCGCCCGCGGCGAGACGGTCGACCTCACCCCGGACAGCCCCCTGGACGCGCGTATCCGCACACTCACCGCCGAGGCATGGGCGGCCCGGCAGATGGTCAGCGGGCAGCGCGCCTGGCGCGACGACAACGGCCCCGTGACGCAGTCCGATTTCAGCGCGTGGGTCCTGCGCGTGGAGGCGGCCCGCGCACTGCGCGAGTTCGTCCATGCGGGGGCGCCGACGGCTGCCGCGACGATCCTGAGTCGGCGGATGTCCGCCCACTGGAGGACGGAGTTGGCGGCTGACCTGGAGGGATGAGAAGACGAGTGCCGAGGACAGAGGGCTCTATGGGTGGGTGTCTCCGGAGCGTGTCATGCGCAGGCCGCTCCTGCCGGACCTTACTGAGGCTTCAAGGGACGGATCTGGCACTGCCCTGCAAGTTGTCGCCCGCACCGGCCGGGGTGGATCCGACGCGCGGGAATGCGGTGGCCGGGTGTGGGAGCGGCCGCAGCAGGCGGTGCCACAGCGAGCCGGAGGGTGATATTTGCGTGTCTGTCGGCCGCTTCGGGCGTTGGGCCGGGCATGAAGATCACTCGCTTCGGCCTCATCCTCGCAGCGGCGCTTTCCGTCGCTCCCCTTGCAGCCGCAGTGCCGGCCGGCGCGGCGACTCGCGGAGTCGATTCCCACTGCGGCAAGTACGTCTGCGTCATGACTGCACATCAGAACAAGTTCGTCCAGGACATCACCGTCTACACCAAGGACGGCCTGCCTGGGACTCTGCGTGCCTACTGGGGCGAATTCCGCTCCCCTCGAGTCAGCGCCGCATCCCACAAGTGGACGGTGGGCTACGAGCAGTCCAACCGTCTCGTCTGCGGCGGCCTGGACCGGGACGGCCGCACCATCGAGGACAACATCTGCGTCACCATCTAAACGGTTGGGCGTGACGTTTCAGGTCAAGTGACGGACGGGGAAAGGCCGTTGGCGTCTCCCCGCTCCGAAGCCGTTCGGATCCGCACGTCCGGGATCGCCGCACGCCCGCACCGCTCCGTACCATTGGGCCCGTTCGGCGCCGTACGGGTGTCCGGGCCCAGGGAGTGCGTCAGTGAGTCCCACCGCTTCGAGCCGGCGTCATCGGGCATCACCTGCTGAATGGAAGTACGGCAGCACACAATCCGGCGCCGAGCCTTGGACGATGTCCTCGCAGCGCGGGCGCAAGCTCCCGTACCTCTGCGATCCCGGAGGTTCCGAACTGCGCCGACGCGGCCGCGTGTGCGGGCCTGTGGCGGTCAGAGGGATGCGGGGAAACCCAGGTCCGGGCCGGCCACCGTCTCGGCCGGGTCCGGCCAGCGGCTCGTGATGACCTTGCCGCGCGTGTAGAAGTGCACGGCTTCGCTGCCGTACATGCGGTGGTCGCCGAACGCCGAGTCCTTCCAGCCACCGAAGGAGTGGTAGCCCACCGGCACCGGGATCGGCACGTTCACGCCGACCATGCCCGCCTCCACCTCCAACTGGAACCGGCGGGCCGCGCCGCCGTCGCGGGTGAAGATCGCGGTGCCGTTTCCGTACGGGGAGCCGTTGATGATGTGCATGGCCTCCTCGTAGGTCTCCGCGCGGAGCACGCACAGGACCGGCCCGAAGATCTCGTTCCGGTAGGCGTCCGAGTCCGTGCTGACCTTGTCGAGAAGCGAGATGCCCATCCAGTGGCCGTTCTCGAGGCCCTCGACGGTGAAGTCCCTGCCGTCGAGCACCACTTCGGCTCCCTGAGCCGCCGCGCCCGCGACATAGTCCGCGACTTTGTCGCGGTGCGCCTTGGTGATGAGCGGGCCCATCTCGGACGTCGGGTCGTTGCCCGGGCCGATCCTGACCTTCGCGGCGCGCTCGGCGATCCGGGACACCAGCGCGTCGCCCGCCGAGCCGACCGCGACCACCACGGAGATGGCCATGCAGCGCTCGCCCGCGGACCCGTAGGCGGCGGACACGGCGGCGTTGGCCGCAGCGTCGAGGTCTGCGTCGGGCAGCACCAGCATGTGGTTCTTCGCGCCGCCGAGGGCCTGGACGCGCTTGCCGCCGGCGGCCGCCCTGCTGTGGACGTGGCGGGCGACCGGCGTGGAGCCGACGAACGACACGGCCGCCACGTCCGGGTGGTCGAGCAGCGCGTCCACCGCGACCTTGTCGCCGTGCAGGATGTTGAGCACACCGTCGGGCACGCCGGCCTCGGCCGCGAGTTCGGCGAGGAGCATGGACGCGGACGGGGCCTTCTCGCTCGGCTTGAGGACGAAGGTGTTCCCGCAGGCGATCGCCATGGGGAACATCCACATGCCGATCATCGCGGGGAAGTTGAACGGCGAGATTCCGACGACCACGCCGAGCGGCTGGCGTATCGACGCCACGTCGATGTGGCTCGACACCTCGGTGGACGTGTCACCCTTGAGCGCCATGCCGAGCCCGCAGGCCAGTTCGACGATTTCCAGGCCCCGGGCCACCTCGCCCAGCGCGTCCGAGTGGACCTTGCCCTGTTCAGCGGTGATCAGCGCGGCGATGTCGTCGCGGCGCGCGTCCAGCAGCGCGCGGTAGCGGAAGAGGATCGCGATCCGCTGCGCGAGCGAGGACGTGCGCCAGGTGGCGTAGGCCTCCTTCGCCGCGGCGACCGCGGCGTCGACCTCGTCGGCGCCGGCCATCGCGACCTGCGTGGTGACCTCTCCTGTCGCGGGGTCGGTCACGGGGCCCCAGGCGCCGGAGGCGCCTGAAGCGCCTCCGAAGGGCTTGCCACCGATCCAGTGGGTGACGGTTTTCATCGGCGGGACTCCTTCAAAGGTGACGGTGGCGGGCGGTGAGATTCCTGTCGCTCACTTCACGGGCCTTGACTGCGGCCGGACGGACCGCAGGCTCGGCCACGGGCGCGCCCCCACGGCCCCGAGGGCGGGACTGCTGACATGGAATGTACTGTTCCGACCTCCACGTACAGGCGCTTCGGAGCCTCGCGGCCCGAAGTGCCTCCCGCAGGTCCCACACTGTCGTGGTGTGGGTCACTCAACAGCTTTGTGGCTATGGACCCTGCGCGGCCCGGTACAGCGTGCACAGCCGGGTACGCGGGTACGCGGGTGCGAGTGTGCAGCGGGATACCGCATGATCGAACGGTGCTGATCGAACCGGTGAAGGTCGCAACATGCGCGTCGGGTCGGTCCGGAGCCGTGGGCGTGCTGTGGCCGCTCTGCGCTCGCGTCAGCCGAAGTGCAGGACCTGGGAGTTCGATCCAGCGGCGTACGACTGCCAGGAGGTCAGGCCCTCCCCATTGGGGGAGCCGGTGCCAAGTCCTCAGGCTCGCAACCGAGATCGACCTTGCCCTGCTCGGCGTTCAAGCGGAAGCACTGCTGTGGATCACCGTCGCACCCGGCGGCCTCGAACAGGCCGGACAGGAACTCGGCCGTCACCCCCAGGTCCGCTTCACCGCTGCCACCACCGGGTCAAGCAACCTCCTGGTGGCCGCCGCCGCAGCCGATCTCAACGCTCTCTACACCTTCCTCACCGTCTCGATCGGCACTCTCGAGCACATCACCGGCATCGAGGTCACCCCCATCCTGACCACCGTCAAGCGGACCGGCCTGGTCCGCCCCGGCAGTATCTGAATCCGCGATCCAGGGAATCCGACGACACCGACAGGGGACACGCGCACCCTCGGATCGGGAAACCTGCGGGTCAGCGTCGTTTGACGAACCGAATCGTTCGGGCTTGGGTCTCAGCGAACCCAGTCGCGCGGCCGAGTGCGCCGGGGGTGCTGATAGCGAGCCGGTCACCAGAAGGCCAAACGTCGGCGCCGTGGCAGCGAGGGCGGTCGGCCCGTCGGCTTCGACCAGAAGGTGCAGCGCCGTAGGAACCAAGGGAGGTCCGGCCAGCCCGCCGGTCGCCGGTCCAGCAGAATGCCTCGCTTGTGCTGGACGTCCGGCCCCACAACAGGAGCGAGAGCCGCTCCGTAGGCACGGACAACGTGGCTACGGGAGTTTTGGGACCGTGGGTCCTTGAGGCACCGGTGTCCGTGGCCTCTGGCCGCAGCGTGTGCTGGGGCGGATGTGCTCGGCCGCGTGCCGTCTGCCTTGGCGCCATCGTGTCGAAGACCTCCGCCACCCCTTACCGCCTCAGCACCGCCGGATCGCGCGGAGCCGACTGGGGTTTGTGGTCACGGTGCTGTTCGGTCTCGGCGGCTGCCACCCGCACCTTCGAACTGCCCAGGCACCCTGCCAGGTCATGCAGCGTCCACTCGCCGCAGTGCTCTTCGGTACGGACAGGTCGCCGTCGAGGCATGCGCGGAAGGCGTTGAGATCATCGCGCAGATGGTGAAGCAGAGAAGCCGAGTCCATGACAGGCGCCGCAGGCATGCGGACTCGCCGGGCGCCCAGGCCGCTGCCCGGTATCAACGATGGACGCGAGCATCTGCGCACCCCGCTGCCCATTATGTGGACCTGTCGGACAGGCCCTACGCGGTGCTGCCCGTGCGCAGGACTGTGGCGCGGAACGATGCCACGAGGGGCCGCAGGTCGACTCGGTGCCATGCGGCCCACAGCTGGATGCATGTGTCGTGCCAGGGAAGCTCGCGCACCGCGACATCCTCAGTAGTGGCGCGCACCATGCTCTTTTGCACGAATGCGAGTCCGAGCCCGGAGGCGACCAGGCCGAGCGCGGTCAGCGGCTCGGCGGCGTCGAGGCGGATGTCGGGCGTGAAGCCGGCTGCCGTGCAGGCGGCGACGAACGTGTCGCGCCAGGCGGGGTCCTGGGCATTCCCGACTGCGATCCACGGCTGACCGTCGAGGTCTCCGGGAGTCACTTTCTCCTGGCTGGCGAGCGGATGTCCTGCGGGCAGGGCGAGTAGCAGCGGGTCCTCGAGCAGAGGTGCGGCCAGCAGGTCGGGGTCATCCGCGGTCGGAGGTTCATGGACGAGCGCGATGTCGAGGCTGCGCTGCCGCAGACCTTCGAACTGCTCGGTCGGCGGAAGGTTGTACAGGGCGATGTGGATGCCGGGGCGTTCGTTGTGCAGAGCGCGCAGTGCCCCGGGCAGGATGCCGGTGTGCATGGCGTCTGCGACGTAGCCGATGCACAGTCCGCCCTCTTCTCCGCGGCCCAGCCGACGGCCCAGGTTCTCCAGACGATCCGCATGCCGCAGTAGCGCGCGGGCTTCGGCCAGGAAGACCTGGCCGTCCCGGGTGAGCCGGATTCTCTGCTGGCCGCGTTCGAACAGGGCAAGGCCCAGGTTCTGCTCGAGTTGTGCGATCTGCCGGCTGAGCGGTGACTGGGAGATGTGCAGCCGCTCGGCGGCCCGGCCGACGTGTTCGGTCTCGGCGACGGCGACGAAGTAGCGGAGTTGCCGCAGGTCAAGCATGTCAGACCTCTAGGGACTCAAGTGTGTCCAAGTAAGTCTTGGACAGTCTCAAGTCTAGATCCTAGCCTCGAACGTGCCAGACCGACGGACCGCGCAAACGGCGCAGAAAGCACATCCGTCGCCACTCGCACAGCAAGGATCCGCACCATGTCCATCAAGTCCTTCCTGCCCGGCCGCCTGGGCTTCGGCACCGCACCGCTGGGCAACATGTTCCGGGCCATACCCGACGAGGAGGCCGCTGCCACCGTGGACGCCGCCTGGGGCAACGGCATCCGCTACTTCGACACCGCGCCCTTCTACGGAGCGGGCCTGTCCGAGATCCGGCTCGGTGAAGCCCTGGCCGACCGCCCCCGCGACGAGTTCGTCCTGAGCACGAAGGTCGGCCGCGTCATCCTCGACGAGATCGAGGACCCCTCCGCCCGCGACCTGGGCGAGAAGGGCGGACTATTCGAACATGGGCGCCCCAACAAGATCGTCAACGACTACTCGGCCGACGCCACGCTGCGCTCCATCGACGACAGCCTCAAGCGGCTGAAGACGGACCGCCTCGACATCGTGTGGGTGCACGACGTCGCGCAGGACTTCTACGGCGACGAGTGGCTCGCCGCATACGAGACCGCCCGTACCGGCGCGTTCCGGGTGCTGCAGAAGCTGCGCGACGAAGGTGTCATCCGGGCCTGGGGCCTCGGGGTCAACCGGGTCGAGCCCCTGGAGCTGACGCTGGACCTCGACGAGCCGAAGCCGGATGCGTTCCTTCTCGCCGGCCGCTACACGCTGCTTGACCACGAGCGGGCCCTGCAGCGGCTGCTGCCGGCGGCGAAAGCCCAGAACGTCGACATCGTCGTCGGCGGACCGTACAGCTCCGGCGTCCTGGCCGGCGGGCGGCACTTCGAGTACCAGAAGGCCCCCGCCCCTGTCATCACCAAGGTGGAGCGCATCAAGGCACTCGCAGGGCAGCATGGCGTCGGCATCAAAGCGGCAGCGCTGCAGTTCTCCCTTGCTCATCCCGCGGTCGTCGCGGCCATCCCCGGCGCCTCCCGGCCGAGCCGCATCGCAGAGGACGTCGCCGCACTCGGCGAGAAGGTCCCGCCGGCTTTCTGGACGGCTCTGCGCACGGAGGGGCTGATCGCTCAGGACGCCCCCGTACCCAGCGCCTGACCTCTACCTCACCTGTTCAGGAGACGACCATGGCGACTACGGCCGCGACCATCGACATCCCCGCGCCCGCCGCGCGCGTCTGGCAGCTCATCGGCGGGTTCGACTCCCTGCCTGACTGGCTGCCCTACATTCCCAAGAGCACGGTCAGCGAGGGCGGTCGCGTGCGTAGCCTCACGAACGAGGAAGGCGGCGTCATCGTCGAACGCCTCGAAGCGTTCGACAACCAGGCGCGCACGTACAGCTACTCCATCCTCCAGGCCCCGTTCCCTGTCACCGGCTACCGCTCCACCCTCACCGTGCACGAGGTGCCCGGCGGGCAGGCCCGTGTGGAGTGGTCCGGCACCTTCACACCGGCAGGGACAAGCGATGAAGAAGCGGTCGCCCTGTTCCACGGCATCTATGCCGAGGGTCTGGCCGCGCTGAAGAAGACACTCGACGCGTGAATACGACACGGGATGCCCGGTAGCGCCCACCGGCGTCCCGTGGTGCCCGACGGGCGTCAACTGAGGGTCCCGGCTCGATCCATGGCGAGGAGAGGAAGTATCTGCCCCGCGACCAGCTGCACCGGCCGGCCTGTCAGGCAGGCTGCCCGCCGACCCGGGTTCCGCGATCGGCGCGCGTTCACCGCGCACAGACGGTCGTGGGGCCCGGGCCCGCTTCATCGAAGGAAAAAGGGAAGGCGAAACAGCATGAGCGGACCTGCCAAGGTTTACCTGCTGTGGCACGTACACCACCAGGTCGAAGAAGTCGGAGCGATTCGGCATTTCACAGATCCCGATGACTTCTGGTCCGACGAAGAAGCCGGTGAAACGATGTCAAACACCTCGGCACCTGTTCAAGCCGCGAGGTCGCGCAGAAACGCATCGAACGGGCCCGGAGTCTTCCCGGTTTTGCCGACGAGCCCGACTGCTTCTATATCGAAGAGGCGGTGATCGATGAGGACCAATGGGCAGAAGGGTACGTAACGGAACCCTGGCAGCGCAGGGCTCGGAGGGAATCAACTTGTGGGTTTTGAGACTTGACCTCGCAGGTCAGCGCGTCACTCGCTCGCATGTTGTTCCTCTGTGAGCCCTTACAACGGCTGACGCAATGAGCCGAGTTGTCGGTGGGTGATGAGGCGGCAGGCCAGTGGAAAGGGTCTGCGCCATGGCCCGCGGCCACCGCAGGATCTCCAGGAGCCCACAAGCCCCGATGACCACGCGGCGGCCGTCCCTCTTGTGGGCTGGGCCCTCAGCTCGGTTGCGACGTCGAGCTCGCGTGTCAGGCGGTGAAGCCGCCGTCGACGTGGATCGAGGCTCCGGTGATGTACGCGCCGTCCGCACTTGCCAGGTGGGCGACGGTGGCCGCGATCTCGGCCGGTTCCGCATAGCGGCCGACAGCGGTGAAGCCGGCGATCATCTCGGCGTTCGGCCCGTCGGCGGGGTTGGCGTCCGTGTCGGTCGGGCCGGGGTGCACCAGATTGACGGTGATTCCACGCGGGCCGAGTTCTCGGGCCAGGCCCTTCGTCATCCCGGCCAGAGCCGTCTTGCTCATCGAGTACAACGCCAGTCCGGGGAAGACCGCACGCTCGGCGACATTGCTGCCGATGCTGATGATGCGGCCGCCCTGATCCATATGACGCACTGCCGCCTGGGACGCTGCGAACGGTGCCCGGACGTTCACCGCCAGAGTGCGGTCGATCTCTTCCGACCCCAGGTCTTCAAGTGGGCCGACGAGGAAGACGCCGGCGTTATTGACCAGGATGTCGAGTCTGCCGAGCATCGCGGCGGCCTCGTCCACCGCGGCGGTGAGTGCCTCAGGGACCGCGCTGTCGGCTTGGATGGCAAGGGCCCGGCGCCCCCTGGCCTTGATCTGCTCCACGACCTCGTCGGCGCGTTCCGCGCTGTTCTCATAGGTCAGGACGAGGTCGGCGCCTTCTTCGGCCAGTCGTAACGCCACAGCGGCACCGATACCCCGGCTTCCGCCCGTGATCAAGGCCGCGTTTCCTTCAAGTCGGTTCATGACGTCGAGCATTGCCGGTACCAGTGCCGGAAGCTGGCGGGAATCCGACCTGGCGTTCAACCGCCGGGTAGGCACCCTCTGACGGGTGGGGCTGTCGGGTGTCGCAGGGAGTGTCGAATAGGAGGGCTCCCGATCGACGTGAGAGCAAAGGAAGTAATCCCAGGACGTCAGGAGCAACCCCATCGTGACCGTAACCGCGGATATGGCCATCTCCCTCGACGGCTGCATCGCCGGCACCAATGTCGCCATCGACAACCCGGGAGGCGACGGTGCCGAGCCGCTCTTCGAGTGGATCCACAACCTGGCGAGCTGGCGGGAGCGTCAGGGCATGACCGGCGGGGAGGAGAACCGCGACTCGGTGCTGATGCAGGAGTGGTTCGATGCCACCGGAGCGGTGGTCATGGGGCGGATGATGTACGACACGGGGGAGGAGTTCTGGGGTGACAACCCGCCGTTCAGGGCTCCGGTGTTCGTGCTCACCCACCGTCCCCGGCCGGCGCTGGTCAAGGAGGGCGGCACCACCTTCACCTTTGTCACCGACGGCATCCACAGCGCCCTCGACCAGGCGAAGGCCGCGGCCGGGGACAAGAACGTCGACATCGCGGGCGGGGCGAGAACGGTGCAGCAGTACCTCAGGGAGGGACTCGTCGACGAGCTGCAGCTGCACGTGGTGCCCGCGCTGCTCGGAGAGGGACTGCGGCTCTTCGGGGGACTGGGCGCCGGGCGGCGGAACCTCGAGCCGGTCAGGGTGGTCGACACGCCCCTCGCCACCCACCTGAAGTACCGCTTCGTGAAGTGACTCGGCACGGATGAAGCTCGGCCCCGGCAGCCCGCTACTGGTGCCGGGACCGAGGGCCTTCGGCGGTGTAGGACGAAGTCCCGTGCAGGACGAGGGGGAGAGACGCGGCGTCGGCAAATGGCTCGGGTCCCGGTTGTCCGCCGGAGTCGCAGACAGGTCTTAGGTGTCCTGCTACGTAGTTCCCCTGATGCCCCTGGTCTCTCAGGCTCCGTAGGGTCGTGGGTGTCGGGCCCGGACCGAGTGCGCTGCGCCGAGGCTCGGCCGGACACACCGGTCCCGCACTGACGGAGTGAGCATGAGGACGAAGCCCCCGAGCCTGCTGTACCGGCTCCGCGCGAACGGATGGCTGGAGCTGTTCGTGGCGGGTGCCTCAGGTGTGGGGTGCGTGGGGCTGCTGATCGCGGGTGCCTCAGGCGCCGTCTCCCCATGGTGGTGCGTGGTCGTGGTGCCGTTGTCGGTGTACATGGTGGTCTTGTCGTCGGACCTGCGGATGACGAGGTCGTCGGTGGACCCGTTTCCGGTGTAGTCGCCTGCCGTGATGGTTTGCGCGTGTGCCCAGCTGCTGTTGGAGGCCAGCAGTTGCCGCGTGGGGTCGAAGTACCCGCTGTGGCGGATGTTCCCGGAGGCCAGGAGCCTCGCGTGCTGCCAGGTGCCCGCCGAGCCGGGCAGGACCGGGCTGCCGGTCGACGGCTGGTAGGGCGGTCTCGCGCCCACCGTGCGATGGGCGGCGGCGTCGTTGAACAGGCTCTGGGCGTCCTTGCCATAGATGGGCGCGTACGTCACCCAGTCGTCGTTGGTGTCGTTGCCACCTCCGTTGTACCCGCCGGTGTTGCCGATGACCTTGCCGGTGCCGGTGGTGCGGTTGTAGTTCTCGATCCACGGGCCGCCGGAGACCCCTCCGTAGAAGCCGGTGCAGGTCATGCGCACCTGCCGGTAACCGGGCAGGCGCGAGGTGGTGACGTGGCATCGGATCGCCTGGTGCTTCGAATTGACGCGTTCGGAGCTGGGGTACCCGATGACCGTGACGTTGTGGGTGTAGTTGGTGGTGGGCGTGAACGTCAGAGCGCCCGTCACGTCCTCCACTTTGCCGCGGCTGTTGCGATCGACCTGCGCGAAGGCCAGGTCGAGGTCGGAGGTGGGCTTCTTGGTGTTCGCCGCGTAGCGCGGATCGATGTACGTCTGTGACACCGGGAAGACGCCGCGCGGCTGGTTCGCGGCGGACAGCCCGTCGCGGTACTGCGGCACGAAGATGCGGTGGGTGGCCCTCTCCAGACCGCGGCCGCAGTGCCCGGCGGTCAGCACGATGTCATGGGCGGCCGTGTGCACCACGCTGCCCGTGCAGTACGTGCTCTTGCCGCCCAAGGGCTTGCCGTCGTAGAAGAACGTGCCCACCATCGGGTGGCCGCCGAAGTGCTCGGGATGGGGCGTGCCGGTCGGTGGCGTGCTGCGCGCGCCGATGTGGGGCGCCGACGCTGCGGGAGCCCGGCCGGGTGGGCTGTCTAGCGGGACCGCGTTGTCCATGCGGCCGGCAGTCCAGTACTTCTCCTCCTCGCTCAGGCTTGGGCCGCCGGAGGAGGTCGGGGAGACAGACGGGCGGCTGGGCTGGGCGGGAGTCGGCGTCGCCGAGGGGGCAGGCGACACTGCCGCCGCCTCGGGCCCCGTCGGACGGGCCACCGCTGCACCGGGGACCGGCGGCACCGGTTTACCGGTAGCGGCAAGCGCCTGGCCCGTACCGAGTATGCCCGCGCACAGGCCGAGCGCTAGGGCCGGAATCCATCTGGAACTGGAACTCAACGAGGTGTCTTTCCGTCTTGGAGAAAGCCGAACGGCGGGCAATACCGATCTCGTATAATAGGACATGTGTTCGACATGGCGGTGAGCAGCTTAGCGTCATCTGCAGCTTGACGCGGCGTCACAACACAGACAGGCGAGGCCTTGGACCGATTCGGCATCGCGGCAGTGGTGGCACTGCCGCTCCTCCTGGCCGCCGGACCCGCCTCCGCCGCCGGACCCGCCTCCGCCGCCGGACCGGCACCGCCGCCGTTCGGCAGTGTCCGGTCCGTGCATCCCGGCGACACGCTGGCCGTCACCGCAGCGAGCGGACAGGCCGTGAACGGCGACACCATTACCTCCCCGGTATTGCTGAAGGCGGGGCGGATGCGGATGACGGCCCCCGGCCGACGGCCGCCGTCACCATCGCCTGCGACGCCCGGCCCGGCACCTACCCGGTCACGCTGACCAGTGCCGGAGCCTCACGCCCGGCCGAGCACGGGGCCCCGTGGGCGCATGTACGCGTCGAACCGGCCGACGAGGCCGCGCGTCGCGCCTGCCGGGACAAGGTCAAGAAGATGCCCCTGCCCGACCGGGAGGAACACCGGGCGGCGAACACCACCTGGCCCCAGTCGGAATGGGATGTCAGGTCTTTCCGCGCCGGCAGTCGCGTCACGATCACCGGCAATGACGACGAGGGGCTGGACGGGGTCATCGCCCTTGGAGCTCGTACCAATTGGCACGAGCTCGCAAAAAGACGACCGCGATACGGCTGTCATCACCCCCACGGGCGGCGGGAGCTCAGGCCGGTGCGGTCTCCTTCGCCTTCACCAGAGCAGCGAACTGGGAGCGCCGGCGACCGGTGCGGCCAAGCGGTCGTGTCGGTCCCGGACGGCCGCAGCAGATCGAACGCGGAAGCGCACGGGTTCGCGGATTCTGGCAGCAGCCTGACCGGGAAGCCGTTCGCCAATCCGGTGTGCCCGACGCATGGCTGCGGGTTCGACCCCGACGCGGCACGTCGACGCCGTCGTCGTCGCCCAACCAACTCCTGTCTGAGGCTCACGAGTTCCGGGACGAAGACATCACCCGGCCGTCTCCCCTCAGGCACGAGAACCTCGACGTGCCGGGCGGCCCCAGTTCATCGCGCCGACTGGGGCGGCGCTGGTACACCGTGACGCGGCGGCCGCGTTCGCTGGTTTCGGAGCAGCGGACGAAGCGTGCCTGCAGGACACGTTGTTTGGCCCGGTCGCGATCTGTCATGGCGGATGGCGCGCTCTCGTCGCTGACGACGACGATGCGATGTACGGCCAGCATGGCGTGCGCTATCTGTTCCGGGGTGCCCTCCACACCGTTCAAGGTGCCGGATTCCAGCGGGCCGCGGACCAGCGCCAGATCTCTGATGCCGGTGAATTCGGCGGGCGAGACAAGGGAGGTGTCACGGCGTGCCGCGGGGATGTACAGCACCACGTCCCCAGCCTCACGGACCGCAGCGACGTTCTCGGCCGTGGACAGCACGTCGTCTGCTCGACCGGCCGCACTGCGCAGTGACAACTCGACGGGAAGCAGCCCGAGAAAGGCGAGAGCCATCACCACGACGATCAGTCGGCGAGGTGGCGTGCGGACTCGGAACGCGAGTGCGCGGCACGCCGCGCCGATGAGGAGGGCGAGCCCGAGGTGGCTGAACAGGACGTAGCGGGTCAGGTAGACGGGATGGGCCAGAGAGACAGCGAGCAGTAAGAGTGGAGGAAGGACCAGCAGTGGCAGGGCAACCGTGGTGAGCGGGAGCCGGGTGCCGCGAGGCGTGCGGTGGTCCCCCCTCGTGCGCGCGAGCCATGCGCAGAGCGCGCCCGCGAGCAGTGTCAGTAGGAGGCCGAGCAGTGTGCTCCGGTTGAGCGGGGGGATCCAGGCGACCTGTGCCGACTGTGCCTTGCTGGCCGAGACGAGGGGCATCGTGCCGATCACGGCGGCAGACGAGGCGACTGCCCATCGCAGGACGGTCCCGCGGGGCAGGCGTGCGAGGGCAATCGTCACTGCGTGTGTGAACAGCGCCAGGAGCGAGAACCAGTTGAGCAGTGCACCCGTCAGCACAGCCATGCTGTACGCGACCCAGTGGCCGGCGTCCGGGCTGTCGACCGCCGCGACCAGCAGCCAGCAGGCCAGTGCCACACAGGCCGCGACCAGAGAATACGGACGTCCCTCCTGCGCATACTGCTGGACCGCGGGGATCGGGGTGAAAGCCAGGCCCGCGGCCAGCCCCGTGCACCGGTCGGCCAGTCGGGTACCCAGGAGGGTGACCAGGGCGGCGGCGCCGGCCATGGCCAGAACGGAGGGCAGTCGCAGGGCGAGGAGACTGTCTCCGAAGACGGCGAAAACGCCGTGCATGAACAGGTAGTAGAGGCCGTGGACGACATCGATCCGGTCCAGCAGGTGCCAGATCTCGGGAACGGTCCTGTGGGCCACCTGCCACGTCGCCGCCTCGTCGCGCCACATGCTGTTCTCGCGTCTGATCCCCCACAGGCCAAGGAGAAGGGTGAGGGCTGCCGGACCGACCGCGGCGGATATTGTTTTGGGCATGACAAACCCTGGATCGGTGCGAAGGAGGAGGTGAGCGGAACGCCAGCCTGTCGCCGGACGATCCCGATCATGTGCAGCACGCTAGGCGGCGGGCGGGATCGACGTCGTCGCCCACGATGACGATCGAGGGGGTCCGCCGCAGGAGCTACGGTGGCGCCTGATCAGGCCGTTGGGCGTAGTCCTCCAGTGCCAGGCTCCTCCAGTGCCAGGCCGACCGGGAACAGCAGGGACATATCAACGGCGGGCGCCGCCGAGGCGGCGCTGTTGTTGTTGGGGCATGCGGATCTACGCTGACGATCGCTTCTCCTTCTTGACAGGGGTTGGCCGGGACTCATGTCGCGATATAGCGTTAGTCCTCTCGTCGTGCCGCTAGTTGCATCACGCGAAGACCTTCGACAGGACCAGGACGGAAGCATGTCGCAGGAGATCTCGCCCACCGGGAAGCACTCCGGCCCCGGCTCGTCGCCCGAGTTACGGGCCTCTCATGCGGACCGGGACCGGGTGGTGGACGTGCTGCGTGTCGCGGCGGGGGACGGCCTGCTGACCGCGGCCGAGTTGGACGAGCGTCTGGAGGCTGCTCTGTCGGCGCGCACTGTCAGCGAACTGACGCCGCTCACCGCTGACCTGCCGCCCCTGTCGACCTCGACCGGCGCGGCTGTAGCAGAGGTCAAGGATGTGCTCCGGATCGACCGGAGGTTCAGTGCGGTCGAACGTGTGGGGCGCTGGGTGGTGCCGCGGAGGCTGGAGCTTGCAGTGGAGTGGTGCGAGGTGACACTCGACTTCACTCAGGCGGTGATTACGCAGGACACCTTGCGGATCGACGTAGACATGCAAGGCAAGACCCTGACGCTGATCACCAAGCCGGGCATCGTGGTCGATGCCGATGCCCTGACCCTGGAACACAGCAGGGTCAAGATCCGTCAGGCTCCGGCCCCTGGTGCGCAGATCGCGCTGCGAGTGGAGCTGGTCGGCAAGAAGAGCTTCGGCCGCGTCGTGGTGCGGTCCCCACGTCGGACGCTGGGACAGTGGCTGCTGCGCAAGCCCGCGTCCTTGCCTGCTGGTGATTGACTCGTGGAGCCATTCTGGGCGTGCACCGCTTGGGAAGACTCGAACAGCTCGTCGTCCTTCGCCTGGACGGTAGGCGGGACTTCGTAGGTGGACCTGGTGGCGGTCCTGTCGAGGGCAGGGTTGCCTGTTTGTGGCCTGAGGGCTGCAGAGAAGGGTGAGGCGGCGACCTGCGTCATGCTGGCGCTGGTTCCCGGACCGGTCGGCGCTGGTAGGGGTACTGGAGGGGCGTCGAGGGCAGCGGTCACGCACCAACCGTTTTCGGGTCCGCCTGCCCGTCCGTCCGCCCGTCCTACTGGCCGTAGTCCGTGCCGCACAGACATGTCCGCGCAGCCGTCGGCCCTCCCGTGGGGAGGCCGGGAGGGACGGCGCGGCCCGCCAAGGTGACAGCACACGGACGGGCCCAAGGGCGGGGGCCTCCGCCTGAGGGCGAGAGGATCACCGCCGTCACAGCATGGCACTGGATTCGGCCAGGCGACAGGGTTATGGCCGGAATCCGACCGCAGTGGCCCGTCCTCGCCGTCCGGCCACTGCCCATGGCTGTGAGGAATGTGGCGGGGTCTGGCTGGGCCCCCGCCACACGTGGGAGGGCCAATCCTCGGAGTTGAGGTAGGGGTCGTACTTCTTCGCGCTCAGGAGGCCGTCGGAGCTCGGGTCCTTGAGGCTGATCTCGATCAGCCATCCGTCGCCGTACGGGTCTGTGTTGACCAGCTAGGGCTCGTCGTTCAGCCGGTCGTTGCGTGCGGTCACCTGGCCGGCGGCCGGAATGTGGGGCTCGGTGACAGCGTTCACCGATTCCGTGGAAGCGAACGGCTCGTATGCCTCGAACTCCGCGCCGATGTCGGGTTGTTCCACATGGACGAGGTCGCCGAGCCCCCTTTGGGCGTGGTCGGTGATGCCGACGCGGGCCTTGCCGCCGCTCATGGTGGGGGCCCATTCGTGGTCCTTCGTGTGTTTGAGGTCTTTGTGGATGTCCGGCACACCCCAAGGCTGTTGCGGAATGTGTGCATAAGATGATGAATTGGGTATGTCGGGTGAGTGTCGACTGGAGAATTCCTCCGTGCGGCTTCGAGTCTCTTACGGCCGGGCACGTCTGGCAGAGGACCGGCAGCAGTGCCTCGGAACCGGCGTGTAGCCGTGTGAGGCCGGCGGACCGCCGCCCCGGCAGGGAAGACAGGCCGCCGGCATCGACGTCTACGGTCGGCGGACGCGTACGGATGCGGCACACAACGCGGGGACTGCCACGCCCCTACCGCACGCGCACCGGCTGCCGGCTGCTCCGAGGTGAGTTCGCCGTCCGAGTGCACTTTTCCTGGCCTTCGCCGGGATCGCCGCGGCGCTCGTTTGCTTCCGGCGCCTCTTACGGCAGGCGTGAGGCAGCGGGCTGCCGTTACGGGATGTTCCAGGCGGCGATGAACGGCTGCTCGTCCTCGGTGGCCAGGAAGCTGAGCGTGCCTGGATGTGGATGGCCGAGCAGGCGGCTGGCGGACGCGTCGAGGCCGAGCCAGCGCACGGTGAGCACGCGCGCCAGATGACCGTGCGCGACGACGGCGACATCGCCGTCGCCCAACAGCGGCCGGATCCGGTCCAGCACCGCGTCCGTACGCGCGGCCACCTGCTGGATCTGCTCGCCAGGATGGTCGGCATCGCCGGGAATGACGCCGTCCCGCCACAAGTCCCAACCCGGCCGCATCTCCCGGATCTGCGCCGCGGTCAGGCCCTCATAGCCGCCGTAGTCCCACTCCATCAGGTCCGGATCGGGCCTGACGCCAGTCAGGCCCGCCAGCTCGGCCGTCCGCATGGCGCGGCTCAGCGGGCTGCTGAACACGGCAACCAGAGGGCGCCGGGCCAGCCTCGGAGCGAGCGCCTTCGCCGTGACCTCACCCGCGTCAGTCAGCGGAACGTCTGTACGGCCGGCGTGCTGGCCCGACAGGCTCCATTCGGTCTGACCGTGTCTGATCAATATCAGTTCACCCATGGTCGCGCACGGTATCTGACCATGACGCACGGCCGAACGCTCCTCGCTTTCGCCGCCATCAGGGCCGGGAACCGCTCGTACGCCGGATCACCACCCAGCGAGGAAGGACCCGGTGTGGCTGTCCGTTCAGTGGCTGCCGGTGAAGATCTCGCGGACCTCGCGGACTGCGTAGTAGACCAGCACGTAGCCGGCCGCCGGGTCGGCCCACCACCAGCCGACGGCGGTGTTCAGGGCCAGGCCGAGCAGGACCGCGGCGGCCAGCAGACCATCGATCAGCGTGACGCGGCCCTCGGTCTTGAGTACCGGGTTGTCCAGGGCGGTGCCGGTGCGGGCCTTGCCCGCGGCGAGGGCGAACATCACGACGGCGGTGACCGCGGTCCATCCGATGCCCAGCGGCGAATGGCGCGGGTGGTAGCCGGCGGCCAGCACCCAAGTGGACTGCACCAGCAGGTAGACCGCGAGCGCCCCGAATCCGACGCCGATCAGCCGTAGCGCGCGATGCTGACGTGCTTCACCGGTGCCCGACAGCTCCCAGATCACTACTGTCGAGGCGCCGATCTCGATCAGGGAGTCCAGTCCGAACCCGGCCAGAGCCACCGAGCGGGCGGAGACCGCCGCGACGGCAAGCACCACGATGCCGATGGAGTTCCAGGCCAGCGTGGTGTATTCCAGGACGAAGCCCTGGCGGAGCAGGGAATCGCGGGAGATCTCTTTCGGAGCGGTCACGTCCTGATTCTCTCAAGTCGGCTCTTGCCGCCGGCAGCCCCCCGTTGCTCGAGAGCGGCGGTCGGCGTCGCACTGCAAGCACCCATGTGGCACGTTGACGTCCACACCCGTGATCAAACGGCTGGAGCAGACAGGGGGGTGCCCACGGACTGCCCCGGAGCAGAGTCCAGACTCCCGTCATGAGCACCGAACGACGCCGACTCGGCACCGGCCCGAGCACCACCAGCAGCATGCCCCCGGCGGATGACTCCCCGCGGCTCCTGCCCATCGAACGAGCAGACCTTGCCGCACTCCTGCGGCCGCCGGATCTCAACGAGTTGGGGCCCACCCGGCCGATGCGTAGGCCGCTTCGCACCCCTCGTGCGGAGGACTGACCGACCGCCCTTGAACGCCCGGTCGTGCATCCGGCATCCTGTCGTGCTTCTTCGCGCGGCCCCGCCCGGGGCGCTGGTGTCACCTGCGTGCTTCTTCGCGCGGCCCCGCCCGGGGCGCTGGTGTCACCTGCCGGGCGACATCTGCTCGGCCGTTGCCTGCCCGTGAGGGGGCGGCATGTGTTCAAGTCTCCGTGTCGCCTCCGTGTCGCCTCCGCGTCGTCGTCCGTGCTGTTCGCCGGATCGATCCTTGCGGGCTCCCCGTCCGCGTCGACTCGCTGTTCGACCGTGTCCCCGGCCGGGACGTCGGCAGGGCCTGTCGGACACCGGCGGCGCGCGGGGCGGTGAAGGTCCCGTGCGGGAGATCGCGGTGGGGGCCGGTCCACAGTCCACGTACGCGGTGCAGAAGGGTGGCTGAGCCGCGGTGTCGGTCGCATATCGGGGGTTGTCGGTCCGATGTCAGCGGTTTGTCGGCGGGGTCTGGAACCTTTCCAGAGATCCTGCCGGGTGCCCATCCGGCAGGCATGCGACAGGCAAGGAATCACCATGACCACTGACGTCACGATCATCGGCGCTGGGCTCGGAGGACTGACCCTCGCCCGCGTCCTCCACGTCCACGGCGTCTCGGCCACGGTCTATGAGGCGGAGGCCTCACCGACGGCGCGTACGCAGGGCGGGATGCTCGACATCCACGACTACAACGGCCAACTGGCTTTGCAGGCGGCGGGCCTGACCGACGAGTTCCGTAGCCTCATCCTGGAGGGCCGCGAGGCGATACGGATCCTCGACCGGGACGGGACCGTCCTGTTCGACAAAGCCGACGACGGCACGGGTGGACGCCCCGAGGTGCTGCGCGGTGAGCTGCGACGGATCCTGCTCGACTCGCTCCCGGTCGGCACCGTCCGGTGGGGCCACAAGGTCAGCGGCGTTCGTTCCCTCGGCGAGGGCTGCCACGAGGTGACCTTCGCCGACGGCGCCACCGTTGTCACGAGCCTTCTGGTCGGCGCGGACGGCGCCTGGTCACGAATCCGGCCGCTGCTCTGCGACGCCACACCCGAGTACACCGGCAGGTCGTTCATCGAGACCTACCTGTTCGACAGCGACACCCGGCACCCTGCCGCCGCGAAGGCCGTCGGCGGCGGGTCGCTCTTCGCGCTCGCGCCGGGGAAGGGGATCCAGGCTCACCGGGAGAGCGGCGGGACCCTCCACACCTACGTCGCGCTCACCGAACCGCAGGACTGGTTCGCCGCCATCGATTTCACCGATGCCCCCGCGGCCACCGCCCGGATCGCGAAGGAATTCAGCGGCTGGGCACCGGAGCTCACCGCGCTGATCACCGCCAGTGACACCGCGCCGATCCTGCGCTCCCTCTATGCCCTGCCCATCGGGCACCGGTGGGACCGCGTGCCGGGGGTGACCCTGCTCGGCGACGCCGCCCACCTCTCGGCTCCGAACGGCGAAGGCGCCAACCTGGCCATGTACGACGGCGCCGAACTCGGCAAAGCCATCGCCGCCCACCCCGACGACATCGAAGTCGCCCTCTCCGAGTACGAGCAGGCCATGTTCCCCCGCGGCACCGAAGCCGCCACCGACGGCACCCGACTCCACGAGTTCCTCTTCGGCGACAACGCACCCCACAGCCTGATCACCGCGTTCATCGAAGACGAGCAGACCCCATGAGCCGCCGGCCGAGGTCACCACGGTGACCGTCACCTCTTGCTCAGGTGTCTCACCCGCTCCATGACTTCCGTTCGTGGAACGGTCACCGTGACCGTTCCACGAACGCTTTCGCAATCCTCGCTCTTCGACCGACCTCGTGGTGGGCGGGACGGCTGACCGCCAAGCCGGTGGCAAGGACTTTGCTCATGTCATGTCATGTCCGGTCTCGGGGCGGTGTGCTCGATGTCGACGCGGCGGAGGAAGGACTGCCGGCAGCGGTCGACGTCCGCCTTGGTGGCGCCGGTGCCTGACCACCACAGCCATACCGGCTTGTCGACCCCGCCGCTGGGCAGCCTTTCCACGACCAGGCGGACGACGGCGCCTTCGACTTCGGTGTCCCAGGTGCTCGGGTCCCCGCAGGCGAACTCGCCGCCCTGCCTGGGTGATCAGCCGCCCTAGGGGGTGTAGACCCGCGGTGGTGTCGGCCGTCGCATCACGCGGTCGGATCGGAGCCGATCGAGGATCTGCATCGGCAGTCCGTCCAGCAGATGGGCAATGCGAGGTGCGTCGTATCCGGCGTCCAGCGCTACCAGGACTTCCGGGGCACCTTCCTGTCACCGGCCGGCAGCGATGAGCGCGCTGCCGGCGCAGCGGCCAGGAGCAGCGCCTCCCTGTGTCAGTGGCCGCTGGCAAGATGCACTGCGTGACTTCAGCCACCGCAGCCGACTACGGCTGGATACGATCCTCATCATCACCGTTCAGGTACGCGCTGGAGATCGGGTACACCCTGGCTCTGGTGCGGGGCGTCTCTCCCGCGGAGCTGCTCACCTTGGCGGGGGCCGAGCCGCGGGGTGTGTGTGTAGGCCTCGGCGAGCTGATCGAGCAACACCAGGAGCTCATCGACGAATCCGATGACCGGGACGAGTGCGTCCTCGCGGGAGCGTGCACTGTTCAGAGTGAGCAAGGGGATTGGACCCTCGCCCTGGCGCTCGGCGGAGATCTGGGATCGCCTGGCTTCATGGAAACCCTCTCCGCCGGGAGCCGTGCTGTCTCTCATTCGAGTAACGGGGGGAAGCCCATGCACTTCTTCCACTGGCACGAGAACGGTGAGTTGCGCACCACGTTCGAATGGCCCACGGTCAGAAGCGGCAGCACCCCAGACGAGCTCAACGCTGTGATGCGGGAGGTCGGTTTCGACCTCACGGATGAAGAAGCTCCTGATGTCGATGGTAAGGCAGCAGTGTTCGCGCTGACTGAGCGCCTAACAGGCGTCCGGGTGACTGAGAAAGTGCTGATGGCGGCCGAATATCGGGCAGGGGAGGTACCCGAGGAGTCTGGCGAAGAGTGGGAGAGCATCACCATCGACATCACGGATGCTTACGGTGAGCGCACTTACGTGCATGTTCGGAAGGATCAACTGTGACACGCAGCGAGTCGCCAGGTGGAGACTTCTGGCTAATCGGGCGGGGCGGGGAGCCTCTGGCACCGGCAGCTGCTCGACGCCGTGTGCTACGTCGTGGACAACGGCGTCAAGTGGCGCTCGGTCCCTGTCGACTTCCCGGCCAGGGACCGTGTCTGTGCCTTCTCCCCTGGCTCCGGGGCCAGCAGTGTTGAGCGTGGTCGTATATGCCCCGGATGACGAGAAGCCGCCGGTCGTCTCCTTCGACGAGACTCAATCGCTGCCGTTCGTCGTCGTGCAGCACTTCGTGGCCTCGTCGCCGCCAGGGTGGAATGCTCCGGATCGCAGGTCAGCCAGCAGGGCTCAGCAGGGCTCCCTGACCGGCATTACGGGTTCAACTCCAGTAGTTCGGGTTGCGGTTCCGGTTGCTGCGCCGGTGCGGCCTTCGGTTCCCACAGCTTGATGGTCTGCACGTAGCATTGGACCACTGAGGCCATCGCCAGAATGAGAAGTGGTCCAAACACCCACGGATGTTCGGCCATCTTTATCGGCAGATAGCGATATGAAACCAAGAGCGCGGCGAAGACCGTTGCACTGTAGGTGACCAGCCGGATTCCTGACCGGTCCCAGCCACGTTCGAGCGAGCGCAGCGCTGCCTCGATCGTGAACGCAAACACCACGCCGGCAACGAGATCCGCGCCGTAGTGGTATCCGAAGCCCAGCGTTGCGCCGAGCGTGGCAATCAGCCAGAACGCGCCTGCAAATCGCAGAATCCGTGGGCCCTTGCGGGAGTGAATGAAAATTGCGGTAGCCCACGCTGTGTGCAGGCTGGGCATGCAGTTGCGTGGGGTGATCTCGTCGAATGGCATCTGGTGCGGGGTGCCGATCGGCGGCGGCGTGTTCGGCCACAGGTCGGCCGTCGCCCAGTGGCCGCCGTCGGCGCCGTAGGCAAAGATCGGTCCGACCACCGGGAAGATCATGTAGATCGCCGGACCGACGAGGCCGATGACCAGGAACGTACGCACCAGATGATGGCCAGGGAAGCGGCGCTCGACCGCCACGTTACGCAGCTGGTACAGCGCGACGATGACCGCGGCTATCGCAAGCTGAACGTAGACGTAGTCGAGAACATGTGCGCCGATCGGGCCGGTGGCCGTGACAATCCGACCTACCACCCACGACGGGTTGCCCAGCGCGTGATCGGCGGTTGCCACGTACTGGTCGAGCACGGCCGGCCGGGTCTTAGAGGTGATGAGCAGCCAAGTATCGCCAGTCTTGCGGCCGGCAACCAGTAGCAGGCCCAGCCCGACACCCTTCAGCAGCAGGACACGCTCCTGGCCGGTGCGACGCGTGATGGCGATGACCGCATAGCCCAAAATCACCCACAATGCGCCGTTGCCGAAGGGGTGGCCTTCGGTCACCTTGGCGTCTACTGCCCACCGCACCAGGAAGATGACGACGTCGATGCCGATCGCGGCACCAGCCGCGATGAACCGTTGCCGCCAGGTGAGCACCACCATCATCAACGCCATACCGGCGTACAACAGGAAACCCGATTTAGGGGCGAATATCACCTCTTGCGCCTGATTGGTGATCGGCCCCGGCAGGCCATAATGGCGCGCGGCGATCTCCAACGCGACGAGGAATCCGAGGGCCGCCACACTCGCCGTGGCCCACAGAATCGCCCGCGGTTGACGCCATGCGGCGAACGTAATTCTGCAGCGTATTCGCGAAAACGCCCGCGACGCTCTAGGTATCAATGGTTTGGCCGATTTGTTAGATGTTGGTTATATGGGTCACTCTTTGTGCCGGACAGCATGTTTTTCCGCCGAAGGGCGGGCGATCAGGGCACTCGTCGTGAGTTCGAGCATGCTAGCGGAGCGGTGCGGGTGGGTTTCGCCGGTCACCAGTGGTGCGAAGGCCAGTCGATCCTGCTCTCGACGGTCCGGCGCCTCGGGAATGGCCTTGAAACTCTCGACGCCCGGCGGACATCGAGGACGTCACGGGATACCCGGTGGCCCTTAGAGGGCATCCGATCCGGATAGTTGGTAGTCAGGGATGCTTTTGTGGCGAGTGGCGTCGGCGGTCGTTGCACGGGGTGTGAGTGCTCGTCGCCCGTCCGCCGAGATCGCCCGTCCGCTGTGTCCCGCCCCCGGTCCGGCTGCCCGACCTCCACGTCAAGCTTCTGCTGCCGGATCACCTCATCCACCACTACTCCCGAGCCCGATCACCTGATACGACACGATCAGTGATCGTATCGGGCGCGACGCCGCTCGGGACGCCGTTCGGGAGCCTGGTATCCGGGCGAGGGCGCGTGCGCGTGGCTGGGGGGTGTCCGGGAGATCAAGAATCAGGGGATGTGGACGGCGGATCAGCGAAGCGTGTCCTCAACCGGTACTGAGCCCGGTTCATTCTCAGGAGCACGGCCCCACGTACGCGGTCGGCCCTGTCATCCAGGGCCACCTTGACCGCATCCGCCCATGACCTGAGGGCCCTGGCCAGGACGATCGGGCAGCAGCCTTCACCAGGCAGTGCGCCAAGTTGTGGTACCGGGCCGAGGAGATCGCGAAGGGAGCTCAGGCGGCTCGACCGGCGAAGGAGCGACTGGACTGCTGCCCCGTCTGGACCTGAGCGAGATCGTTCGAGAACAGCGGCCACCGGCGGGTGAAGGACGTGGTGCCGTTGATGGGGTCGACGACCCATCGGCGTCCGGATGTCCCGCTGGTCGCACCTCCCTCCTCGCCGAAGACCCCGTCCTCCGGGACGCGGCGGCCCAACTCGGCTCCGATCAGCTCCTCAACCGCTTCATCGACTTCGGTGACCTCACTGCCGTCCTCCTTACGGCGGCTGTGCCAGTCACCGAAGAAGCCCTTCACCGACACCTGCCCGGCACGGCTGATCAGGCGCACAGCGAAGTCAAGAAGTTCCCGGTGAGCGGGCGGAGCGCCGAACGCATAGTCCATCCGGTGAGCCTTCCGTGGCTCCACCGATGGCGTCAGGATGCGCCCGGCTTCCGTCCACCTGCCCCACCGAGTGACGTCAGCGAGTGCGACAAGACGGGGCCTTCGATCGGTGGAGGGGCGTTGGTACGGGTTATGAACGGCACGCAGTCATCGCCGAAGACGAGGTGCTCCGCGGCGCCCTACGGGGGCTCGCCTGCCGCTCGGATGGCCTTTCTCGGCCATGGACTGCCGCTGATGCCGATGACGGGCCGGCTCTTCGATGCCGCAACGGACGGCACCGAGGTCCCTTTCGGCTTCTGGAGGCTTCTGCCGCTTCCGCCCGAGCATGTCCTGGCTCCGGTTTCGGCACCGCAGAATCCGATTGAGCGTGCGGTCCCGACCGTGGTACCACTTCGTGATTCGTAAGATGATCACGAGACGTACAAGGGGTCGGTGAGCGTGGCGCTTGGAGAGCTGGTGAAGCTGCGGGCGATGGGTCCCGCGGACGCCGAGGCACTGTGGCGCTGGAACCACGACCCCCTGGTCATGCGGTGGATGGACGACACATATGCCCAGCCGGTGGAGCGCGTCCGCAAGTGGCTGGAGGAGCGCCCCCGCAACACCTATGGCGACTTGCTCCTCGGCATTGAGGCGCTTGCCGACGGTCAGCTCGTCGGCCTGGTCATGTTGCATGACGCGGAACCGGAGAAGGGCATCGCGAAACTCGATATCTACCTGGGTGAGAAGGCGTATTGGGGCCGCGGATACGCCACCGATGCGGTGCGGACGATCTGTCGCTACGGCTTCGAGGACATGCGCCTGCACAAGGTGACGCTGACCGTGGTTACCGAGAACCACGCCGCGCGCAGGGTCTACGAGAAGGTCGGCTTCGTTGAGGAGGGCCGTCTTCGCCAGGTCTTCCGCCGCGACGGCAAGTGGTACGACATGTTCACGATGGGGCTGCTGGCGAGCGAGATCTGCTGAGCCTCGATTCAGAAGTGGATCAAGATCTGCCGTGATCCGCCCTCGGAGCTCGGGGATTTGACGAACGAGCGGCCTCGCTGACGCTGCCCGCGTGCAGCAGTAAGAACAGCAGAGCGCCCCGCCCTCCACGAGGGTGGGGCGTGGCCGTGTCATAGCTTCGCAATCCCTTTCCCTCTTCCGCCCTGTCTGCCCTACGGTGTCCCGGCTAGCTCAACCCTGGGGGAATCTGTGCGTACCCGCATCATCAGCGCCATCCTGCTCGCCGCTGCGGTCGGCGGTGTCGTCGCCTGCCAGCCGACCGACGGCAGCAAGACCACCGGCACCCCGGCGCCGGGCGTCACCACGGCAGCGTCGAAGGACGACAAGGCCGCCGCGGCCGGGCACAAGGCGGTGCCCAACTTCGTTGGCATGGGCCTCCAGTCCGCGCAGGACACAGCGCAGGAGCAGGGCTTCTACTCGCTGAAGTCGCACGACTCGCTCGGCCGGGACCGCATGCAGATCCTCGACCGCGACTGGAAAGTCTGCTCCCAGAACGTGAAGGCCGGCACATCGCAGGCTACGGACACGACGATCAACTTCGGGGCGGTGAAGCTCGCGGAGAAGTGCCCGGCGAAGGATGAGTCGGCCCCGTCTGCAGCCGGTGGAACGATGCCGGACTTCGAGGGGAAGTCGGTGAAGGCGGCGCGGGCCGCTCTCGACCCGAGCACGTCGATCACGGTGAAGGACGCGTCTGCTTCGGATCGGCTGGTGCTGATCGAGAGCAACTGGAAGGTGTGCACGCAGTCGCCGTCTGCCGGTACCGCGCTCAGGGGGCAGCCGGTCGCGTTTACCGCAGTCAAGTTCGATGAGTCCTGCTAGCGGACGCATCGCAACGCACGCGCAGCCACTCCCCGGAAGGGGGTAGCTGCGCGGGGTGCCCTGCTTCGTGAAGGGACCGCAGATCGTCGAGTCGGGGAGCGGTCAGGTTGAGACAGGCTTCGGTGTCCCTGCGGCGTTCGGGGCGTAGTGCCGGGTCGGGGGTGCCGGATCGGGTAGGGCCGGGATGCGGGTCGGCAGGGCGTATGGCAGCCGCTGCTTTCTGGACCTGCGTCAGCCACTCGCCTCGTAGCCTGCGCGGGCCGGTGGCGGGGGTCCGCGGCAGGGGCCCGCCCGACCTGTGCGGATCATGGCTGTTGCTCTCTGGCGGTGGGCAGTTTCGCCGTGTAGCGTCGCTGTCAGATGTCGTGGTTCGCAGTACCTGCCCGCGCTCCGGCGCGGGCGCTTTGCTGTGCAGTGCCGGACCAGGACGACCACCTCCGGGTCCGCGCGGTGCGGAACCCGATATCGACTGGAAGGCACCAGCATGGCCAGCGGAACCGTCAAGTGGTTCAACGCAGAAAAGGGCTTCGGCTTCATCTCTCAGGACGGTGGCGGACCGGACGTGTTCGCGCACTACTCCAACATCAACGCCAGCGGTTTCCGCGAGCTCCAGGAAGGCCAGGCGGTCACCTTCGACGTCACCCAGGGCCAGAAGGGCCCGCAGGCGGAGAACATCACGCCCGCCTGACCCTGAAGGCAGGACGTACACCAGGGGCCCGGAGCGCGCGTTCCGGGCCCCTGGTCCGGCTTTGACGGCTACTTGCCGATCCGCGCGGATCCGCTGGGACGCGGTGAACACACCCCGCCTGGTTTCCCTGGTCCGGGCCGGTGCGCGCTTTGAGCGCGGCCAGCTCGTCGAGCGGCCGGAAGGAATCGCGGCATGACCGGCCTCCATACCGACGAGGAGCCCGCCGAGCACTGGCGCTTCGCCTGCTACCGGCAGGCCCTGGAGGCCATCGCCGAGGCGGACGAGGCCGACCTGGTGGCCGCCGTCCTGCGCGACCAGGACGTGACGATGGCGGACAGCGCAGTGGGCCGCCATCTGGATCGCCGGGCTGCCGACCTGCTGACCGACCCTCCGTTCACGGCCTGGGCCCGGACGATGACCGAGGTGGTCGCGGATCGCGACTTCCTTGCCCGCCGTCTGCGCGAGTGGACCCTGCTCAGAACCATCGCCCTGGGCAAGCCGTGGGCCGCCGAGGACCTCACCAGCGCATCCGACTGGTTTCAGCGCATGGCCGCCACCATGCAGATCGTGGCCTCACCGGAGGCCCTCGGGCTGCTGGCCGAACGTGGACGAACCCGCCGCGTTCGAAACGCGGCGAGCCGTCAGCTACGGCACTGTGACGAGCCCAAATGACTTGATCCACCGGTCTTGACGCTTCCTCGTGCCGGTCTCGATGCGGCCCTTGGCCAGGCGCTACGGTCTCGGGATCGCGCCACTGCCTGCTTCCGTCAGGGGGCAGCGGGGGCTGTGGAGGCCGTGAAGGCGGTGACGAGTGCCCGGGCGCGGTTCGGGAAGGCTTCGTTCTGGCGAATGATGCGGTCTTCCACTCCCGAGCGGATGATCCGCGCGTCGCCGTCGGCGAGGACGGACAGCCGGCGCAGGTGGTCGGCGGTCAAGGCGGCGACGCCGAGGGCCTCCAGGGCGTCGCAGGCACCTGCCGGGTCGGATTCCTGTTCGGCGGACCGCAGGACGGCCGCGGCGAGCGCCGTGCGGTCCAGCGAGGCGGGTTCCGCCACGGCCGTGAGGGCCAGCACCGAGGCCGGCGCCTGCACGGGATCGTCGAGAAGGGTCTGCGGGCGGGAGGTGAGCGGCCGCCCCGCCGGGCCGAGGAGGGCCGTCGTACGAGCGGCCCGCACCGCCGACCACTGGGACCAGGAGTTCTGTCCGGCCCGGACCAGGACCGAGTCCAGGGCAGCGACCACCGCGGCGGCGTCCTGCGTGACACGCCACAGAGCCTCGGCTGGCACAGTGTCCGCGTCCAGCGCGGGCGTGACCGTTTCGCCGTCCGGGCCGCTGAGCGCCTCGCGCAGGGCCGGGGCCAGAGCCGCCGCCCGGCGACCGAGCGCGCCGGCCGTCCCCACGGCCTCCCTGAGTCGGTGGCCACCGCTTTGGAGCTCCAGGTCGAGGCACTGCACCACGGGCTCGTGCTCGCCGACGAGGTCGTACGAGGCCTTCGACGTCTGGAGCGAGCCCTTCCCGGCCGCCGCCCGCAACACCGCGACCGCCTCGGCGCGTTCGCCGGGCGAGATGTCAACGGCGATGGCCGCGATGGCCGGGGCGACCTGGCCCGGGAAGTGTGTGAGCGCCTCGTACAGCCGGGCAGCGCCGGCGCGGCCCGGGCGCCCCACCCGCCCAGAAGACTCGTCAGCAGCCCCGGTTCGTTGCCGCTCAGGTGATCTGCGTTGTGCCAGGTACGTCGGCTGAGCCACCGTAGGCGGCGTACTCGGTCCTCAGCCCCTCGGACGCGTCGCTCGGAAAGCCGCGGCCTTCGGCCAGAGGGCGGAAGCCGAAGGAATTGCGGTAACCGAAGAGGCAGGCGAGGGCGCCGTAGGCGTTGCCGTTGTTGGGCAGGAAGAGGTCGATGGCGGCGTGCCACGCGGAGTCCTCGTCGTCGGGACCCCAGAGGCGGGCACCTGGTCGACACTCGATCATGCCGCTGACGTCGGTGGACATGCCGGCATGCTGCGTGCACGCGCGGTGACGCGGCATCTGCTTTTCACCTTGACCGGCACCTTACGTCGCGGTCCCGTCGATGAGCAGGCGTCGCGCACCGACCTTGCCCACCTCGGCGGTCGTCCTCGAAACGGCGTTGTCAGTGGTCGCCGCTATGTTCAGTCGTGTCCCGCCGAAGTGGCGCGGAAGTCCCCTCTGATGCATAGGAGATGGTGCGTTGTCGGATTGGGAGAGGTCGAGCACGGCACGGGTGACAGCGCCCGCGCGGCCGCGGAAGCTCGCCAAGGTGCCCTTCGTCGAGCTGGCCGACGGACGCCTCCAGGGCGTGGTGTCCAGCGGCTCGGACATCGAGCGGGTCTACGTCTCGTCGGTCGCGGCCGGCACTTACGCGTTCGCCTGCAGCACCAACAACAACCGGCCCTGCGGCGGCGCGCGAGGCATGTTCTGCAATCACATCCGGGCCCTGATCAACGAGGCGGTACTGCAGTACGGCGCCGAGCGCGTCGCCCGCTATCTGAGGGTCGACCTCGCGGACGGCGAGCCGAGCGGACAGACCATCGCCCACGTCATGGACAACACACGGCCGGCGCAGGGAGACACCAAGTCCGCCGCGCCCGTCTTCAGCCGGTTCCTGCGCCACCTGGCCTACCTCGAACTCGCCCCGACCACCGCGCCGTTGCCGGAGATGCAGTGGTTCCCGCCGACCAGGGCGGTGGCGTGATGCGCGCGGACCTCCTCTCCGACACCATCGCCGGGCTCGACGAAGCGCTGGCGGCCGTCGACGCCTTCGACCAGGCTCTCGTCGCGGGCCTGCTGCGTCCGCAACCCGCCCAGGCCGCCGGTCTGACCGAGCTCGCGCACGCCGTCGCGGGGACACCCCTGGCCGTCCGGGTCTCCGAGGCGGCGGCGAAGGCGGCGGCCGGAGCAGCGGGCGAAGACCACTTCGTCGCCCTCGCCGCCGCCCGTACCGCACTGCTCGGGTCCGTCCACGACGCACTGATGACCCGCGTCATGGAGGCCACCGGTCGCCCCCGCGGCGAGGAGGCCGTACCGGTGACCGGTGGGCAGCAGGCGGTGAACCTGCTCGCCGCCGCCCGCGCCTGGCTCTGCGATCTCGCACGTACCGGATGGCAGGGCATCGACCACGAGGTGGTCTCCGGGGCGGCGCAGGTCGTCTCCGCGATGCTTCCGGACCCGTCCCTGCGCCGGCCGGCGACGCTCATCGACGGTTTCGCCGCGGAACTCGCCGCGTCCTGCCCGGGCTCCGCCCTGGAGAAGATCCCGGCACGCCGTTGGGGCGACCTCTGGTCACGTGGGATGCTGCTGACGCTGCCCGGTGCCGCCGAAACGCCCGTGCAGGGTACCGCCACCGGCCGTCTGCTGCCCCTGGGTATCGACCTGCAGGAACACGCGACCGCGGCACAGGCCCAGGTCCACGCGGTGTTCGAACCCGCCGACGGCTCGGCGCCCGGCCTGGTGCGCGCCAGCGTGTCGGTGCCGAAGCCCGACACGGTCGTCGGAGCCGGCCTCTGGCAGCTGCTGCGCCCGCACATGTCGCTCCTTGCAGCCGTCGGCGAGGGCCGCTCGATGGAGCTCACCGACATGCCGGTCACCGCCGCGGGCGACTTGATCTGGAGCGACGAGCACGCCCGCCCGAGCGAGCCCGCCGACGCCTTCACCACCGCCCGCGTC
This sequence comes from Streptomyces sp. NPDC007095, assembly GCF_040634475.1. NCBI lineage: Bacteria > Bacillati > Actinomycetota > Actinomycetes > Kitasatosporales > Streptomycetaceae > Streptomyces > Streptomyces sp. NPDC007095. The sequence goes on along the minus strand of NZ_JBEYFS010000023.1, from coordinate 6,616 downwards.
GCCCTGCCCACCGCCACCGACCCGGTGACCACACCGCTCGACCGGCACCCGACGCGCATCACCGTCCCCGTGTTCCTGGAGGGCTACGCCGTCCGAAAGGACGAGGAGACGATGACGTTCACGGTCGCCGGACACGCTCTCGCCGTCGACACCGACCGCGTTCCGGGCGCCGGCCCGCTCACCCCCGAGGCCGTCGCGACGTCGAACGCCTGCATAGGGCTGCTCCGGTGGGACGCGGGGACGTATCGCGTCCAGCCCCTGGCCGTCGAGACGACCGTACGGAAGAAGCCCGTCGCGCTCCACGCCGGGGCATGGGCCGGGGGCACGGCCGACAAGGTCGGCGTCAAGGCCGAGAAGGCCGCCACCGACGCCGTGGCCGTGCTGCGGGAGCGCGCCGGAAGGCTGCTGCGGAAATGACCGACGCGACGACCTCATCCCACCCCGAAGCGGCCCCCCCACGACAACCGCCGTCAGGTCCTGTACTGGCGGCTCCTCGCCCGACTCTTCGACCCCGAGGAGCAGGCCACGCTGGAGTCGGCGAGCCTGGCCGTCGTCGAGGACATCGGTCTGCCGTCCGCACTGCTGGACCCGGGAGCCTCCGTCGACTCGATCGTGCAGCGCCATCCGGAACTGGCCGCCGAGTTCGACGGCCTGATGGTCCCCGAGGCTGACGACGAGGCCCGGGACCGGGCCGCCGAAGTACGGCGCGCGGCACTGGTGTCGAAGGTGCTGCTCAACGTCTTCGCCGCCGGCTCCGGCACGGTCACCGCCGGACAGCTGGCGCGCTGGCAGTCCGACGCGGACTGGCTGGAGCGCGCACTCGGCTGCAAGCCGGGCGAACTGCGCGGCGGCCGCGCAGGGGCGGGAGCCGGGGCAGGCGCCGCGGGACCCGGGGTCAGCCCGACCGGCACCGGCGGCTCGGGCACGACACCCGACCTCAGCCGGCTGATTCCGGCGATCGGCCCGGAACTCGGCGCGATCGAGGCCGACCTCGTCAAGCGGATGCGCCTGCGCGAGGTGCTGGCCGACCCCAAGCTCGCCGCACAGCTGACCCCGAGCATGTCGCTGATCGAGCAGCTGCTGCGGGACAAGAACAACCTCTCGGGCGTGGCCCTGGCCAACGCCAAGTCCCTGATCCGCCGATTCGTCGACGAGGTCGCCCAAGTGCTGCGCACCCAGGTGGAGAAGACCACCGTGAGCGCGCTGGACCGCTCCGTCCCGCCCAAGCGGGTGTTCCGCAACCTCGACCTCGACCGCACGATCTGGAAGAACCTCACCAACTGGAGCCCGGAGGAGGAGCGGCTGTACGTCGACCGCCTCTACTACCGGCACACCGCGCGCAAGACGACGCCCCAACGGCTGATCGTCGTCGTGGACCAGTCGGGCTCGATGGTCGACTCCATGGTGAACTGCACCATCCTGGCATCCATATTCGCCGGGCTCCCGAAGGTGGACGTGCACCTGATCGCGTACGACACCCAGGCGCTCGACCTCACACCATGGGTGCACGACCCCTTCGAGACCCTGCTGCGCACCAACCTCGGGGGCGGCACCGACGGCACGGTCGCCATGGCCCTGGCCCAGCCGAAGATCGCCGAGCCCCGCAACACCGTCGTGGTGTGGATCTCCGACTTCTACGAATGGCGGTCCGAGCCGCTGTTCGACAGCATGGCCGCCATCCACCGCTCGGGAGCCAAGTTCATCCCGGTCGGCTCGGTGACCAGCGCCGGCCGCGGCAGCGTCAACCCGTGGTTCCGCGAGCGCTTCAAGGACCTCGGCACGCCTGTGCTCTCCGGCCACATCCGCAAGCTGGTCCACGAGCTCAAGACATTCCTGGCGTAGGCGTCTCGCCCGCTCAGACACTGCTCACTCATTTGACTTCCGTTCAGAAAGGCCCTGTGATGTCCGACTTGTTGCGCGCCCCCGCCGAGATCAAGTTCGCCGAGGAACTGGACTGGCTGGAGTCCATCGACGACAACCCCAAGCCCTTCTCCTGGCGGCTGTCCCCGAAGATGGTCCGTCTGTTCATCCTGGGCTCCGAGCGTTCCGACGGCCTGGACCGGGAGATCTCGCAGAAGTGGTTCGGCGACCGCAGTTTCGTCGAGCGCTCCATCGTCACGCTGGCCTCCGACCGCGGTCTGCTGCTCATCGGCGACCCCGGCACCGGCAAGAGCTGGCTGGCCGAGCTGCTGTCCGCCGCGATCTCCCGCAACTCCACGCTGGTGGTGCAGGGTACGGCCGGCACCACCGAGGACCACATCAAGTACTCCTGGAACGTGTCCATGGTCATCGCCAAGGGGCAGTCGCGGGAGTCGATGATCCCCTCGCCGATCATGACCGCGATGGAGACCGGCGCGATCGGCCGTTTCGAGGAACTCACCCGCTCCACCAGCGACGTTCAGGACGCGCTGATCTCGATCCTGTCCGAGAAGTACATCTCGGTCCCGGAACTGGACAGCGACAACATCGTCTTCGCCCAGCCCGGCTTCTCGATCATCGCCACCGCCAACAGCCGTGACCGGGGGGTCAACGACCTGTCCTCGGCGCTCAAGCGCCGCTTCAACTTCGTACGCATCCCCGTGGTGACGAACAAGAAGAGCGAGGCGGAGATCGTCCGCTTCCGCACCGAGGAACTGCTGGGCCGTCACCAGATCGAGCTGGACGTACCGCCGACCCTGCTCGACGTGCTGCTGCAGAGCTTCGCCGATCTGCGCGCCTCCGCGGCCGCGGCCGGCAGCGACGACGAGAAGCTGGAGTCCGCGCTGTCCACCGCCGAGCAGATCGGCGTGCTCGAGGACGCGATCCTGCACAGCAATTTCTTCGGCGAACGCGCACTGACCGCCCGCACCCTGGCCTCCTCGCTCGTCGGGTCACTGGCCCGGCGAGAGCCCGAGGACCTGGCCATCCTCAACAAGTACCTGCACGGCGTGGTCGAGCCGCGCAGCAAGGAAGAGGGCGGATCCTGGCCGGAGTTCCTGGAGGGCGGCCGCGACGCGATCGCCACCCTGTCATGAGCGGCACGCACGAGAGCACCCAGGACGGGACCTTGAGCGGCATGCACGAGAGCACCCAGGACGGGACCTTGAGCGGCATGCACGAGAGCACCCAGGACGGGACCTTGAGCGGCACGCACGAGAGCACCCAGCACGGGACCACGAGCGGCACGCGCAAGAGCACGCACGAGGGCACCTTCGAAGCGCTGCGCGCGCAGTTGCAGGGGGCCGCCGCGACGCTGGCCGACGGGCCCGACGCCCTGGAGGGCATCCTCCTCGGCATCGTCGAGGACGTCGGCCGCGCGGTGCGCGAGCCCCTGGAGATCTTCCCCGTCTGCCACCACTCGCCCGCCTCGGCGCTGGCCATGGCACGCCGCCTGCGGGAGAAACAGCCGAAGGTCGTGTACCTGGAGCTGTGCGAGGACATGGCGCCGCTGCTGACCGAACTGCGCAACTGCAGACTCCCGGTGGCGGTCCAGGCCTTCGCGACCGAGATCGACGGCTTCCCGGCCGAGTGGTCACCGCTGTCGGTGGTCGCACCGATCACCGAGGCCTCCGCCGAGTACCAGGCGATCGCCTACGCACTGGACACGCCCGGCGTCGAACTGGTCCTCGTCGACCGTTCCTCGGATCACGTCTTCCAATGGGACGCACGCGGGACGCACGCCGGCGAGCCCGCCGACCCCGACGCCCCGCCCGTCGAGGAGGAGGCCGCGCTGCACGGCGATGCGGTCGGTGTGGAGATCGGCGACCTGCGCCCGCGCTTCGCCGAACTGGAGGAACACCTGCTGCGGCACGGCAGGGTGCGGCACTGGTCGGAATGGTGGCACCAGTACGTCGAACTGCCGCTCGGCGACAGCGACCACGACACCTACCGCCAGGTGATGCTCCTGATCGGCAGCCTCTTCCGACGCCTCGCACCCGGCGACCCGCACCGGGTGCGGGTGGACGAGGACCGCGAGCGTTACATGTGGACCAGGATGCGCGAGCACCTGACCGCGACCGGCACCGATCCCGACGACTGCCTCTATGTCTGCGGAGCCTTCCACGCGGCCAGCCGGGTCGAGGAGTTCGGCGTCCACGGCACCGACACGTTCGAGATCGCCCCGCGCAGCGCGACCAAGTGGCAGCACGGCCTGATCCCGTCCAGCCACGCGGCGATCGAGGCGCAGTTCGGCCTCGCCGCCGGTTCGGTGTCGATCGCCGCGACCGTCTGGGCGAAGAACGTCAGCCGCACACGTGTGAAGCCCTACCGCCTGGAGGGGCAGGCGGGCGCGAAGAAGTCGAGGGCGAAGAAGACCGTGACCGCGGCGGCTCCGGCACCGGCGCTCCCGCCCGCGGACAAGCTGACCGGTTTCCTGCGGCGACCGCCCGTCCTCGACCGGCTGGACGAGGACGAACTGCTCGGCTGGTCCGTGGAGATCGTGCGGGCGGCGCGCCGCAACGGCTACCTCGCCTCCACGGCCGACGCCATCGCCGTGTTCGAGACGTCGATCCTGCTGGCCGGGATGCGCGACCGGGCCAGGCCGACGCCGTACGACTTCCAGGACGCGGCCGTCACCTGCATCGAGAAGGACACCGTGCCGGGCCGGCGCGATGTGCGCCGGCTCGTGGAGATCATGATGGGCGGCGACCGGGTCGGCCAGGTCGGCTACGACGCGCTGCCGCCGCTGGCGCGCGACGTGCACGACCGGCTCGCGCCGCTGAACCTGAAGCTCCAACAGCGCGGCGTGCAGAGGGCGTTGCTGAACATTGCCGCCCAGCCGGAACTGGATCGCTGCTCCGACGTGCTGTGGATGCTCCGCCATCTGATGCCTCAGGGCGCCGTGCGGCCGATCATGGGCGAGCGGAAGCTCGGGGAGCGGTCGATCCAGGAGTCGTGGGACCTGGCGCTGGGCACCCACCAGCGTGCGCTCATCGAGCTCGGCTACGAGGGCGTCAGCATCGAACAGGTCCTTGAACAGCGTCTGCGCCGGACGGCGTACGGTCCGCAGGCCACCACGGCGACCGTTCTGGGGACCGTCGAGGACGCGACGCTGTACCTGCGCAGCCGCCGCCTAGCGGACGAACTGGGCACCCGCGCCCTGGAGGTACTGGCGACCGAACGGAGCGTCGACGGCGCGCCTGAGGTGCTGCGCCGGGTGCGCCGGCTGCTGGCGTACTACCGCACCAGCGAGCCGACGCTGCCCCCATGGATCGAGTCCTTCGTCAAGACCGGGTACGCGCACTACTGCACCCTGCTGCCCACGGCGTTCACCGACGAGGACGCCACCGTCCGCCACGTGGCGGCGATGCTGGGCTTCCTGTTCAGCATGGAGAACCTGGCGCTGTCGCTGGGCTGCGACCGTACCCAACTGGAACTGGCCGTCGGCCAGTCGCATCCGGCGGACCCCTCGAAGACGGCGCTGCTGTGGGCGGCGCAGACACAGCTCGGGAACCTCTCCCGCGCGGACCTTCGGACAAGGTGCGACGAGCTGCTCGGCAACCCTCTGGTGGTGCCCGCCTATCCGCGCTACCTCAGCGGCTTCGTACACGCCCTGGAGCCCGTCCCGGCCCTCACCGACTTCGTCGTGGAAGCGGTGTCGAACGCGTTCGGACGGCTGCCGGACCCGGTGCTCCTGCCGTGGCTGCCCACCCTGATCACCACCCTGCGCTCGAGCGGCACCGAGCTGGCCCCGCTGCTGATCCGGGAGGCCGGACGGACCTTCCCCGGCCGGCTGGCGGCGCTGGACGCGTGGGTGCCGCCGTGGCGGGCGCAGTCGGTGCCGGAGACCCAGACCTCGGCGCGCGGCGCGGACGACGGCCCCGGTGTCGTGCTGCTCGCCGCCCACCCCGCGACGTGCGACGCGGTGGCGAGCCTGCTGGGCTGTGACGGTACGTGGCGGACGGCGGCCCCCGGCCCGTCCGGGGCGGCGCTGCTCGGTCTTCACCCCACTACGGCGCTGGCATTGGAGGTGCTGCTGGCCGGCTCCTGACAGCGGGTCCGGGGCAACCCCGGCCGGGGGTGACTATTCGAGACCGAATTGTCCTGGTATCGGCCGGGGTACGCATCCCGGCCGTTGTGCGCAGGCTCGGCTACGGAGCGGCTATGGATGCGGCTACGTGGCGGCTGTGGGATCGCCCACGGCATCGTTGACACAGCTCAGCGGGCGAACCTACGGTTGCCGGAACGTTCCGGCACCCCTTGCGCCGGGCCTCCGCGCGCGTGCGGCGTGCCGAACAGAAGCGAGCGACCCCATGGGCATTCCGTCCGCCGACTGGCTGGTACGGCCGATCGGTCCTCTCGACGAAGCCGAGGTGTCGGCGGTGCTCGCGCAGCGGTTCGGGGTGACGGGAACCGTCCAGGACCTGGGCAGTCAGCAGGACCGCAACTACCGCGTGCGTACGGGGACGGGGGACTACGTCCTCAAGATCGCCAACCCGGCCTCGGACCCGGCCGCGCTGCGCGCCCAGTGTGCGGCCGTGGAACGCCTGGCCGACGCGATGTCCGGGCTGCGGCTGCCGCGAGCCCACGCCGGCGTCGACGGCGAGGTGGTGCAGCGGCTCAGCGCGGGCGGCGTCTTCTTGCTGGGGTTAATGGCTTCGATGGCGGCAGCGCAAGCTTCGATGAGGCCTGGCCAAGC